>DASTZC010000129.1 GCA_035764505.1 Candidatus Polarisedimenticolia bacterium | reverse complement strand
AGCCCGGGCGACCCTTCTTACCTCGGCCTGACGCGCGAGATCAGCCTTAGATTCTCGTATCACTCAGTCTCCACTCTTCGCCAATCGCTAGCTCTCAATATTGCTAGCTAACGTTTCAGCTACCATTTCGGGACTAGGCTGATAATGGCGTAGTCTCCATCCCCGGCCGTTCAGCCGCCGGCCATTTTCATGGCCGGTCGGCTGTAAGGGCCAAGTCAGCTCCCTTCACCGATGCCAACTACTGGTTCGGTTGCATAGTAAATTTGAAGACGGTGATGATGTTCATGGTCACCGCCACGGGCTGCCCATTCTTCATCGCCGGCTTGTAGCGGTAGGTGGCGACCGAGTCGAGCGCCGCGGCGTCGAAGATGGTCGGCGGCGTGATGACGCGCGGGTTGGTCGGCTTGCCTTCCTTGTCCACCACCACTTCGATGATCACCTGGGCCTCCTGCTTGTCGGCGCGGGCCGCCTCGGGATAGACCGCGTTCTGGCGCGTGATCACCTCCGGCATCGTCACGTCTCCCACTCCCGGCAGGTAGGGCTCCTTGTCCCGCTGCGTCACGGGAGGTGGCGCGAAGGCCTCGGCGTCGCGGCGTCCCTGCATGAGGAATCCGGTGTAGGCGGCCGACTGGTCCTGCGCGAAGTGCTTTATCTCGATCGCGAAGATCGAGATGATCGGCAGGGAAGGATCGATATGGCCCGCGAACAGGAGGACCTGGCCGTCCTTCCATGGGATCTTCCGCCGGATCACCTCCTTCGACCCGAAGGTGATGTTGAACAGCGCGAGCTCCGCGCCTCCGGTCGACGTCTCGTCCGAGATCTTCACCTGGATCGTCTGGCCGAAGCCCATCTGCAGGATCGTTTCCTTCCCGGGCTCGAGGGGCTGGACATCGCTGTACTGAAAAGCCAGGGTCGGGAGCGTAAAGCGCTGGCTGAGGGCCCAGAGCTGGGCCTTGCCGTCCATCCCTCCCGGGAGGTAGCCGCTGGTCTGGAATCGATCGGTGGGCGGATGGGCCTGTCCCATCTGAGTGTCGGGCCTCAAGGGGACGAAGTAGGTCCTCAGCAGCGCCGCCGATTTGGGCTTGGTGTCGGGGGGAGCGGTGGCCGAGGGAGCGGCGCACCCGGGAAACAGGATCGCGAGAAGGACGCAGATGGCGGCGATGCGGCGGAGTGCAATCATGGCTTCAGATGCCTCACGAAAAAGTCGAGAATGCGGCTGTACTGATCGATCCAGTTCTCCGGCTCGGTGAAGGTATGGTCCTCTCTCGGGTAAATCATCAGCTCGAACGATTTCCCATAGCGCTGCAGGCGGTCGGTAAGCTGCACCGTGTCCTGGAAGGGAACGTTCGAATCCAGAACGCCATGCAGCAGCAGGATCGGATCCTGCAGCCCCTCGGCGAAATTGATGGGAGAGGAGCGGCGATAGGCCTCGGGATTGTCCTCCAGCGTGCCCAGGCGCTGCGTGCAATAAAAGATATTGCTGCGGTAGTAATTGGCCCAGTCGGCGACGGGGCGCAGCGCCGCCCCGGCGGCGAAGAGGCCGGGATGGCGGAACAGCGCGATCTCAGCCATGAAGCCGCCGTAAGATCCGCCGTAAATGCCGATCCTCCTCGTATCGACCTGCGGCAGCGTCTTGAGGAAGTCGACCCCCGAGAGGATATCGTCGAGGTCCTTGCCTCCAAGGTAGCCCGACACGTCGGTCCGGAAGGCGCGCCCGTAGCCGCTGCTGCCGCGATAGTCCACCTCGAACACCACGAAGCCGCGGTTCACCAGGACGGTGGCGAACTTGAAGTTGGGGGAGTAAATGGTCCAGCCTTGCACGACGTTCTGCTGGATTCCGGCGCCGTGCACGAAGATCACCACGGGACGCTTTTCCGTCGCGGACGCGTCGGCCGTTTCCGGCGTCCCGTAGAGAAAGCCGTAGAGCATCGTCCCGTCTTGCGCTTTGAATGAGACCCGCTCGGGGATCTGCCATCCCGCCCGCTTCACCCTACCTTCGGGCAGGCTGACCGGAAGGGCCGCCTCCGGGAAACCCGCGGGCGCGGTGCGCGTCACCTGCACGGCGCTCTTCGAATCGAGATCGGCGACGAAATAGTTGTAGGGCGTCCCGAGCACCGACCCTTCGACCAGGACGAGCTTGCCCGACTTCGACAGGAAAGGGTGGGTGAGATAGGTCGAGGAGAGAGCCATTGCCTCGGGCTTCCCTCCCGCTCCCGGCGTCAGGTAGAGCGCCCGGCGCGAGGCGTCGGTGTCGTAGCCCAGCGTCAGGATCGAGCGCCCATCGCCGGTCCACCCGGCCCAGTCCACCGCGCCGGCTTCGCCGCGCGTCACGCGCTTCGGCTTGCCTCCGGTCCGTCCCACGGCATACACCTGGTTGAAGCCGGTCTTCTCGGAAGTGAAGAGAATGCGCTCGCCGTCGCGCGAGAAATCGGTCGAAGTGGTGTCGGTCACGAAGCCGTCATAGGTGTAGGCCCACTTCGGGTCGGATTCCTGGTAGACGCGCCAGGCCTTGATCGGCGCCTCCTCCTTCTTCTCGGGGGGCGAGGGGAGGGCGCTGCGATCCTCCGGCACGGTCGTGCCGGCGGCGATGAGCGGCACGTCCGCCGCCACGATGGTGCGAGTCCGGGTGTCTTTCGAGAGGTAATCGACGAGAAGCGATTTCCCGTCCCGCGACCAGACCAGCTCGTTCAGCCACCAGATGCCGTCTTCCCCCGGATCGATCCATCGCACGGCGCTTCCTTCGGCGGAGACCACGCCGACCCGGCTCTTGCTGTAGCCACGCTTCGAATCCTTGGTGCTCACCCATTCGTCGATGTAGTAAGGGACCTGGAAAGCGTGCTGGTCCTTGCCTTCCTCGGAGACGAAAGCGACGCGGGTCCCGTCGGGAGACCAGCGCGGCGTTTCGTGCGCAGCATCCCCGGAAGCGGCCGTGAGCTGCAGCAGCCCGGGCCCCGGATAATTCAGCCGGTAGAGTGACCCGCCGCTGGCATAGAGGATCGATTTCCCGTCGGGGGCCCAGATCGGCTCGGACTCTCCGGCCCGCGTGCGGGTCAGCCGCTCGTTCCGGCCGCCCTCGACGTCGGCCACGTAGAGGTCCCCTTCGTAGGAATAAAGGATCTTGCGCGAGTCGGGAGAGAACTCCAGATTGGCGCCGGCGCCGGAGCGCGGCCACGACAGCGGCTTGGTGGACTCCGGAATCGGCGAGGTGAAGCTGCTCAGCTTGCGCGGCTCGCCGCCATGGGTGGAGACGACGTAGAGGTTCAGGGGCCGGGGGAGGCCTTCCTCGTTCCAGAAATAGGCGACCCATCGATCATCCGGCGAGATCTTCCCGCCGGAGGGACGAATGCCGTCGATCAGCGGCTGCTGGTAGATGGCGCGCACTTCCGGCAGCTCGAAGGCGATTCCGGGGGACGCCAGCGGAGGCAGGAAAAGAAGCGCAAGAATACCGAACGGCGCGCGGCGCCGGGCGACCGGGACGGATCGAATCACGCAGCGGCCTCCGTGAGGATTTCCCCGACCATCTCCACGACGCGCCGGGCTGCCTTGCCGCCGGTGTCGCGATCCGGGTTGAAATTGGTGATCTCCATTCCGGCGAAGCCCGGAGAGGCGGCGAGAGTGCGCAGGATCCCGGTCAGCTGCGGGAAGGCGAGGCCGCCGGGGGCCGGGAAGTCGACCGCCGGCATCTCGTCTCCCTCGAGAACATCCAGGTCGCAATGGACCCAGAAGCGGTCCGACCCGACCGCGAGCCGTGCCAGGACCTCCTCCGCCGCACGCATTGCCGGCATGGCGCGCAGCTCCTGAGAGGAAACGCGCAGCGCGGGCAGCGCCTCGAAGACCGGAATCTCCTGCGCATCCAGCCGACCGACCCCCAAGAGCGCCAGCTTTCCGGGACGCAGCAACGGCGCCGGGCGCTCGAAGGTCGCCAGCGACGGCTCGCCACGCCCCAGCAGGTGGGCGATCACCATCCCATCCAGTATCCCCGACGGCGTCGTCGCGGGAGTGTTCAGCTCGGCGTCGCGATCGAAGTAGGCCAACCCCACCTCGGAGTGAACACGTGTCGCGCCGGCGAGGGTCCCGAGGGCCACCGTGCAATCGCCTCCCAGAATCAGGGCGGCCCGCGACTCGCTCAGGATGGCGTCCACCCTGTCGGCGAGCGTGCGGGCCATGTGCAGAACTCCCTCCAAGTTCTTGTGCCTTGCGTGCGCCGGATCGTCGTCCTCGACATAAGAGAAAGCCGGAAGGTCGCCGGCATCGCGCCAGTCGATCCCGCTGGAGCCCAGCCGGCGCAGGAGCCCCGCTTCCCGCAAGGCAGTCGGAGCCTTCTCGGTTCCGAGGTTGCGCGCCCCGATGCTCGAGGGCACGCCCAGCAGCGTTATTTTCATGCGCGGTATTCTAGCAGGGAGCCCCCTTGGGGCGCGCCCGCGGCCGGTGAAGGGGCCGGAAGCGATGGACCTGCTATGCTGGGGCGGGGGAAGGCGAGGAGTGCCGCGTGATCCTGACCGTGCTCGGATCGGGGGACGCCTTCGGGAGCGGCGGCCGCAACCAGAGCGGCTACCTGCTGCGGGCGGGGCAGCTCCTGCTCCTTCTGGATTGTGGGGTGACGACGCCGGCGGCGCTGCAGAAAGCCGGCGTGGATCCGGCGGATCTGGACCTGATCCTCCTGAGCCACATGCACGCCGACCACCTCGGGGGCGTGCCAATCCTCTATCACGCCTTCCAGCAGGTCCGCCCGCCGCGCAAGACGCTGCGCATCGCGGGACCGCCCGGGATTCGCGACCGGATCGAATCGATCTACGGAGTCCTCTATCCTCCCCGCCGTGAAAAGCCGCGGCGATTCAGGGTCCGCTACCTGCCGCTGGCGGCGGATCGCCCCTTCCTTCCAGCCGGGGCCTCCGGGCCGCGGATCGTCCCGTTTCCGGTGCATCACCAGGAGAAGCGGCGCAACTTCGGCTACCGGCTCCAGTGGCGCGGCCGCGAGCTGGCCTATAGCGGCGACACCGGATGGTTTCCCGAGCTGCCCGAGCGGATCCGCGGCGCCGATCTCTTCCTGTGCGAATGCACGCATGATCGCCGCGACACCGGCAAGCACCTGTCGCTCCAGGAGCTGCGCGAGCTGCGAGGGAGCCTCGAGGTGGGCTCCGTGCTGCTGACTCACCTGGGGCCCGAGCTGGCGGGGCGCCGGAGCGTGGCGGGCTTCCGGCTGGCGCGCGACGGCATGAAGGTGCGTGTTTGACAGGTGGGGTCGTCTGGCTATAATGAGCCGCTTCCCCGGGAATCCGTCATCAGGCAGCGGCAGTAGGCGGCGCTGGCACGCCGCACCGGGTTTTGCCTGAATCCACGTCGCGCGAGGAGACGATGGGCGAGATCGACAAGCATTTCATGGAGTCGCTGGAACGGGAGCTGGGGGATCAGAAGCGCGAAGGGGTGTGGCAGAAGCGCGTCGCGATAATCGCCCTCATCGTCATCCTGGTGGGAGGCGGCGCCTTCGCCGCTCTGACGCTGCTGCGGGACCCGAACTCGGGCCGCGCCCTCCCTCCCGATCTTCCGCCCCCCTCCAAGCAGGCGGCCGTCTCCATGTCCCACAAAGCCAAGGAAACCGGCAAGACCTATTACGAAGAGCATGTCGAGATCCAGAGCGCGCTGGCCGACTATGCGCGGCGCATCGTCACCAAGCAGCTCGACGTGGCGACGCTCGGACCCTTGTTCCAGCCCATCGCAAATTTCAGCTGGGAAAAGTGGTACTTCGACACCGTCCCGGTGAAGGAAGGGTTCAAGACGCACAAGGATGCGCAGCCGACGGCGCACAACTACACCGAAGACCACGCCATCATCACCTACACGGTGACCGACGACGACAAGTGGGGGGCGTGGGGAGTCGGGATCAAGTACGCCGCAGCCCTCGGGATCGACATCACAAACCCGGGGAACAAGGAGATCGCGTCGCTAATCGCCGCCTATGTATGGCTGCAATCCGACAGCCGCCTGCTGTACGACAAGGCCAACTATTTCGACGAGAAGGGAACCTTCGACCCCAAGAAGTTCAAGAAGAACATCAATATGCTGCGCGCCGGGGATCAGATCCGCTTTCCTCACCTGAGCGAAGCGGCCATCAAGGAGCTGGGCCAGGCCCCGCAGAAATACCTCGAAGGGACCGCTCCCTCGGTCGCGCCCGTCCCGCAGGCGCCGCAGACCTCGCCCGCCATCCCGCCCAAGACTTAGTGTCGCGCGCCAGAAATAACTGCCCTTACAGCCGACCGGCCAGAAGACAGCCGGCGGCTGAACGGCAGCGCGTAACCCTTCGGCCGCCGATCCATCCCGCCTTGATGCTTTGCGTCTCGCTGGCAACTCGTTGGCTATCGCGCCTTGCGATACGGGTGGCTAGATAACGGAAGCTTCGGGGTGAGCAGGTTGGAGTTCACTGCATCCTGGAGCGCAGGTACTCCAGCCCGTAAAAGGTGAGGTAGGCGAGGATGCCCAGGATCAGCAGGGTGAGGAGGTTGACCGTCCAGGGCATCTCGAAGACGAGCGAGCGGTGGCAGGAGGAGCACTGCGCGGCATAGACGCCGTTGCCGGCCCCGCAGTAGGGGCAGAGCTTGGTCTTCGGCACGGCTAGAGCAGCTTCCCGGCGCGCATCACCGCGACGCCGTCGATGAGCAGGTCCGGGGAGCGCAGCACTCCGTCGTGGTGGCTCGGGACGTCGATTGTCCCTCCCATGAAGGCGTTGTTGCCGATGGCGATGTGCACCGTCCCCATCACCTTCTCGTCCTCCAGGACGTTCCCCACGATGCGCGCCTTGTCGTTGGTGCCGATTCCCAGCTCGGCAATCCGGTAGGCCTGCGGCCCGTGAGGATCGAGGAGCCGGCGGAGATCCTCGGCGCCGGGACCGCGCATCTCCGTCACGGCCCCTTGCTGCACGACCAGGGTGATCGGCTCGCGCAGCACGCCGCTGTCCCCGATCGACCCGTCCACGACGATGGTGCCCTCGGCCGAGTCTTCCACCGGGGCGAGGAACGCTTCCCCCGCGGGCAGGTTCCCGAAGGCACCCTTCCCGGTCAGCAAGCCCGTATCGGCAACGCCCGTCCTGCCCTCGATCGACATCGTGATGTCGGTTCCCGCGGCGGTGGTCACCCGAGCGGTCTTGCCGCTCGTGAGGATCTGCGCCAGGTGCTCGCTGCGCCGCCCCACCTCGCGGTAGTCGGCCGCGAGACAGCGTGCCATCGTGTCGCGCGTGATTCCCGGCAGCGTGGCGCCGCGGACGCCGGCCTCGCTCGCCTCCTTGCGGGCCCGGGTGTGGGTCAGCGACCGGCTGGTGGGAGCCAGGAAGAGGTCGAAGCGCTTCCAGAACTCGGGGAGCGGCTCCGGAGGCGGCTCGCCGCTGTTCCGGCGCGGCACGATCTCGCACAGGATCGGCTCGCACCCCGCCTCGCGGCCGGCGTCGAACAGGGCCAATCCGATCTCGCGCAGCGGCTCGTCGGTGATGACCAGGAGCTTTTCGCCCGGTTTCGCCCCCAGGCACTGGGAGACGGCGGTGCGTGCCGCGGCGAGCAGATCGGACATTCAACCTCCTGCGGTCCGGCCGGGAGGGCCGGCATTGAGGGCGAATCGGATGCGGGATCTCCGAGGCGCGCCATTATAGCGCCGCACCCGGCGGCGCGAAACGCCGGCCCGATCCCGCCCAAGGCGCCGGAAGGGCCAAGTTTCGTTGACAGTCCTCTCGGGGCTGGGATAGAGTCGCGCGAATCTCTCGTCGTCGGCACTCACAAAAACTGGAGGCACGCAACTCCATGTCGAAGCCTGAGAGCTCCCAGCCCCCGGAAGGCAGGAAGCACCAGCCATTCGTTCCCGAGTCGATGGCCATGACGGAATTCACCCCCCGCGCGCTCATCCTCGGGATTCTGATGACCCTGATCCTGGGAGCCGCGAACGCCTACCTGGGGCTGCGCGCCGGCGTCACGATTGCGGCGACCTACCCGGCGGCGGTCGTGAGCATGTGGGTCGTGGGAAGAATCTTCAAAGGCTCGATTCTCGAGGAGAACATCGCGCGCACCGCAGGGTCGATCGGAGAGTCGGTCGCCGCGGGCGCCATCTTCACCCTGCCGGCGTTTGTCCTGGCCGGCGCCTGGCCCTCCTTCACGGCCGGGGACGCCTACTGGAAATCGACGGCCCTCATGCTGGTGGGCGGATTCCTCGGCGTGCTGTTCGTGTCGCTGGTGCGCCGCGTGATGGTCGAGGACGAGGAGCTGCCCTTCCCCGAGTCGGTAGCAGCCGCGGAGATCCACAAGGCCGGCCAGCGGGGCGGCGAGGCGGCGAAGTACCTCTTCTACAACATGGGATTCGGCGCGCTCATCTATTTCCTCGGAGCGATCGGACTGTACGCGCAGACCAAGGAGATCTTCGTCAAGGTCGGGGAGATGGGGCGCAGCTTCGTGCGGCTCGGCCCCAAAGGCTCGACCCAGGTCCTGCAGACCGGCGGCATCACCAAGTTCTCTGCGCCGGCGATCAGCCCGGCCTACGTCGGCGTCGGCTACATCATCGGCCCCGTCCTGGCGTCGCTCAATTTTTCCGGTGGCGTCCTGGCCTGGGGTCTGATGATCCCGGTTCTGATCTATTTCCTCGGACCGCAGCTCAACAGCTTCTTCCCTGCGGGCGCCCAGGCGGCCGATTGGGACGGCCTGGCGCAAGGCGTTTGGCGGTACATCGTGCGGCCGATCGCGGTGGGCGGGATGATGGTGGGCGCCGCCTACACCCTCTATCGGATGCGCAAGAACCTGATCGGCGGGCTGGGCAAGGCTTTCCAGGAGCTGCGCGGCGGCGCACCGGCCCCCGAGACGGTGGGGCGCACCGAGCGCTACATGAGCTCGCGCACGGTGTTCGCGCTCATCGGAGTGATGTTCATCCTGATGGTCGGCCTCTACATCTATCTTTCGGGCCTGGTGGCCGGCGGCACGGTGGCGGCCGTCGTGATGATCATCGCCGCCTTCTTCTTCGCCACCGTGTCGGGGTACCTGGTCGGGATGATCGGATCCACCAACAACCCGATCTCGGGGCTGACCCTGTCGACTTTGATCATCGCTGCGCTGCTGATGATCTCCCTGGGAGTCTCCGGGCCCAGTGGCGTCATCGCCGTGCTTGGCGTGGC
>DASTZC010000128.1 GCA_035764505.1 Candidatus Polarisedimenticolia bacterium | reverse complement strand
GGCAAGACCGAGCTCGCGCGGCAGCTCGCGAAGGTGTTGAAGATCGAATTCATCCGCTTCGACATGTCGGAATACATGGAGAAGCACGCCGTCGCCAAGATGATCGGCTCTCCTCCGGGCTACGTGGGCTACGAGGAGGGGGGCCTGCTGACGGAGCGGGTGAAGCGCAAGCCGTACTCGGTCGTGCTGCTGGACGAGATCGAGAAGGCCCACCCCGACGTGCTCAACATCCTCCTGCAGGTCTTCGAGGACGGGCAGGTCACCGACGCCTACGGCGACACCATCGACTTCAAGAACTGCCTTCTCATCATGACCTCGAACATCGGGTCCTCCCTGATCCAGAAGGGGCCGAAGCTCGGCTTCTCCGGCGCCGACAGCGGCGAGGAATACCGCAGCCGCCGCGAGCTGGTGATGCGCGAGGTGAAGCAGTCCCTCAGCCCCGAATTCCTGAATCGCATCGACGAAATCATCGTCTTCGACGTTCTGTCCGACGAGGACCTCCTCGCCATCGCCCGCCTGATGATCCGCCAGCTGAACGAGGGCCTGGCGCACAAGGGAATCACGCTCGCCGTCATGGAGGAGGTCTACCGCTGGCTGATCGACACCACGTGCGCCGATCGTTCCTACGGTGCTCGGCCGCTGCGGCGGGCCATCCAGAAGCACATCGAGGACGCCCTGTCCGAGAGCCTGATCCTCGGCACGCTGCCCCGCCAGGGGGAGATCGAGATCTACCTGGATCAGGAGCGTCCGGCCTTCCGGGAAGCCATGGGAATCAACACCCTTCCGTGAGGCCGGCGGGACCCATCCCCCTTTCAGGCCCGAGAGGATCATCAAGGATTTGCCAGGCATGCTGAGGCGTGGCTTGCGAAGGGTCCTGGCGGCCTCGGGGGCGGTTCTGCTGCCGCTCCTCGCGCTGGCGCAGGCGGAGACCATTGAGCGCATCGTCGTGGACGGGAACGTCCGCATCTCGACCTCCGCGCTGCTCAGCCAGCTCACCATCAAGGAGGGGGATTCCTACGACCCGGAAGCGCTGCGGCGGGAATTCCGCCGGCTGTGGGAGCTGAACCTCTTCGACAACATCACGCTGGAGGTCCGCCAGGGCGACAAGGGGAAGATCGTCCTGTGGCACGTTCAGGATCGCCCGCTGATCGCCGACGTGGAGTATCGCAACTTCAAGGCCTTCACCACCACGCAGATCGACGAGCGCCTGCAGGACGTCAAGGCGGAGGTCCGCCGCGGCTCGCCGGTGGATTACACCCTCATCCGCAAGACGCAGGAGACCCTCAAGCAGATGCTGGGGCAGAAGGGCTACCTGGACGCCGAGGTGAAGATCGAGACCAAGGAGATCGCGCCCGGGCAGCTGAGCCTCGCCTTCGTGGCGCACCAGGCGGGCAAGACCAAGATCGACAAGATCGACTTCGTCGGGAACTCCGTGTTCTCGGACCGGCAGCTCAAGAAAATGATGAAGCTCACCAAGGAGAAGGGGCTTTTCACCTGGGCGAGCTCCAAGGACCTCTACCACCCGGGGAAGTTCGACGAGGACGCGCGCATCCTGCGCCAGGCCTACATGGACGCCGGCTACCTGGACGTGGAAATCAAGCCCGAGGTGGTGGAGCTGCTGCCGAGCAAGGGGAATCCCGACAAGCCCGAGACGCCCGAGCAGACCGCGAAGCGCCAGAAGAAGGAAGAGGCGCAGCGACAGGCCGCGGCCGAGGAAGCGCAGCGGGAAGCCGCGCGCAAGGCCGAGAAGGAGGCGAAGGAGGCGGCGAAGCAGGCGGATAAGGCCGCCAAGGCCGCCGCCAAGGGAGAACCCCCGCCGGCGAAGCCCGAGAAGAAGGAGGAGAAAGAGCCCAAGACGCCGAAGAAGTGGATCTACGTCACCGTGCCCGTCGTCGAGGGGCCGCAATACCACCTGGCGTCAATCAACGTCGAAGGGAACAAGGTCTTCACGCGCGAGGAGATCCTGGCGCGGGTGCCCGTCAAGGAGGGGGGAATCTTCAACGACGGCGCGGTCAAGCAGGGGCTGGGCCGCATCCAGCTGGACTACGGGGAGAAGGGGTACTTCTACGTCACCGCCAACCAGGTCGTGGAACGGCGGCCGGAAGGCAATCTCGCCGATCTGAAGATCGAGATCGACGAGGACAAGCAGTACCGCATCAACACGCTCGAGTTCGCCGGCAACTCCAATACGCGGGACAAGGTGCTACGCCGCGAGATCCCGGTCGGCGAGGAAGACCTCTTCGACCTGAAGCGCTTCCGGCTGGGCCTCAGGAAGATCAACCAGCTGGGCTACTGGCAGGTCACGCAGGATGCCGGCATCCATCCGCGCACCGGCGAGGACAAGGTCGACGTGGTCATCGAAGGGACGGAGTCGAACCGCAACGAGATCCAAGTGGGTGGTGGCGTGAGCGGCGTGAACGGCGCTTTCCTGTCGGGCTCCTACGCCACCCGGAACTTCCTGGGGAGGGGCGAGATCCTCCAGGCCTACTTCCAGCTGGGCGGCCGCCAGTCGCGCTACAGCCTCTCCTTCATCGAGCCCTGGTTCATGGGCAAGCCCTGGACTCTCGGCGCCAGCCTGTTTCGGCGCAGCTCGGATTTCAGCAACAGCGCGACCCAGGAAGGCCACGGAGGCAGTCTGCAGGTAGGGCGGCTGCTGGGAACCTTCTCGCGCCTCGATTTCACCTACATCTACGAGTTCGCTTCCGCCCATCAGGGATCGATCGCCACGGCCGAGACGCTCACCAGCAGTATCACGCCCACCTGGACCTATGACTCGCGTAACAACTTCTTCCGTCCGACGCGCGGCTACCGGTTCAGCCTCTCCACCCAGATTGCGGGAGGCCCGCTGGGAGGCGACAACTCCTACGTGAAGCCACTGGCCTTCGGGACGGTCTACCTGCCGTCGTTCAAGAAGCAGTACATCGGGCTGAATGCCGCCATCGGCTACGTGCGCGGCTACGAGGGGAAGACCGTCCCGGTCTACGATCGCTTTTACCTGGGAGGGGAGCGGTCGCTGCGGGCCTTCAAGAGCCGCACCGTGGGGCCGGCGCGCTCCGATGTCGACCTGAACGGGAACGGCCGCATCGACATCCCGGAGGACCTCGACGGGGACGGCCACTTGGACGTCGGCGAGGACACCAACGGCAACCTGTCCCTCGACACCGAGGACCTGAATCTCAACGGCATCCTGGATCCCGGCGAGGATCTGAACGGCAACGGCATTCTCGATACCGAGGACGTGGACCACGACAACCGTCTGGACACGAACGAGGACCTGAACGACAACGGCTCTCTCGACACCGGCGAGGATACCAACGGCGACGGCATCTTCGGCACGATCTTCCCGGGAGGAGACAAGTTCGTGCAGTTCAACGTCGAGTACATCTTGCCGCTGGGCGATACGGCGGAGTTCGTCAGCTTCGTGGATGCCGGAAACGCCTTCGACAACGGCCATAAGATCGACCTGCAGGACCTGCGGATGGACTACGGCGTGGAGCTGCGCTTCTATCTGCCGATTTTCCAGGCCCCCTTGCGTTTCATCTACGGCTTCATACACGATCCCTTGCCCGGGGAGAAAGGGGCCAGCTTCCAGTTCTCCATCGGGACTACTTTTTGAGATAGAACCGCCAGGTCAACCCTTTGAAGAAGCAGGAGAAACTAAGAATGTTCAAGAAGTTAGCCGCATGTCTAGGGCTCGCCCTTTTGGGGGGCAGCCTGGCCCTGTCGCAGCAGGACACCGGTCGAATCGGAGTCTTCGACTCCCAGGCGGTCTGGCAGCAGACGGAAGAGGGCAAGAAGTTCCAGGCCCAGCTCGCCGCGTTCAGGGACGGCAAGATTGCCGAGATCGGCACGCGCGAGACGGAGCTTGGCAAGCTCAAGGACAAGCTGAAAGAGCAGGAAGTGAGCCTCAGCGACGAGAAGCGCAACCAGATGCTCAAGGACATCGATCAGAAGACCATCGACCTGAAGCGCCTCAACGACGATGCCACGCGCGAGATGAAGGCGCAGCTCGGCGACAGCCAGGACCAGTTCCAGAAGGAGCTTGTCGAGGTGGTCACCGCCCTCGGCAAGGAGAAGAAGTACATGATGATCCTTGAGAAGAGCATCGTGGTCTATAGCGACACGGTGGCCGACGTCACGGGCGAGGTCATCGCCAAATTCAATCAGCTCTACAAGGGAGGCCCGCCGGCACCGGCCGCCAAGGCCAAGGACACGAAGCCCCCCGCGGACAAGAAGCCGGTTCCCGATCCCGGGAAGAAGCCGTAGCGCCGGGGCCGGAGGGGCGGCGATGCCGAACCTGACGCTGCAGGAGATTGCCGGCACTCTGGGCGGACGGCTCGTGGGTAAGGACCGCACCGTCAGCGGAGTGCAGTCGCTGGAGGGTGCCGGGCCCGAGCACCTGTCGTTCCTGGCCGATCCGCGGTACCGCGGACTGCTGGAAACCTCCCGCGCGGGCGGCGTGCTGGTCCCCCCCGGAGTGGAATCGGCCCGTCTCAGCCTGGTCGTGGTCGATCGCCCCCTGGTGGCGCTGGCCCGGATCATGCCCGAGCTCCACCCCGAGGCGCTGCCGCCACCGGGGACGCACCCTTCCAGCTCCGTCCCCGAGGATTGCGTCCTGGGGCGCGAGGTGCGCATCGGAGCGCAGGTGAGTGTCGGCGCCGGCTGCCGCATCGGGGAGCGCAGCGTGCTGGGAGCCGGCGTGGTGCTGGGTCGCGAGGTGACCGTGGGAAGCGACTGCCGCCTGCATCCCGGCGCGCGCATCCTGGACGGCTGCCGCCTGGGGGACAGGGTCATCGTGCACGCCGGGGCGGTGGTGGGAAGCGACGGATTCGGCTTCGCGGAGGAGGGGGGCGTCCACCTGAAGATCCCGCAGATCGGCAATGTCGTCCTGGAAGACGACGTGGAGCTGGGGGCGAACACCACCGTGGACCGGGCGACTTTCGGAACCACGCGCATCCGCCGCGGCACGAAGATAGACAACCTGGTCCAGATCGGGCACAACTGCGACGTTGGAGAAGACTGCATCCTGGTGGCCCAGGTCGGGCTCGCGGGAAGCGTGCGCGTCGGCCGCGGCTCCATCTTCGCGGGGCAGTCGGGCTCGGTCGGCCACGTGCGCATCGGCCGCGACGTGCGTGTCGGCGCCAAGTCGGCGGTCACCGGGGACCTCCCGGACGGCGCTTTCGTCACGGGCCACCCGGCGCGCGACCATGGCGCCTGGAGGAAATCGCAGGCGGGGCTGCTGCGCCTGCCGGAGCTGCGGCACCGCGTGGCGGAGCTGGAGCGCCGGCTCGCGGCGCTGGGGTCCCGCCCCACCAAGGAGGAGGGTTGATGGAACCCCTGGACGTCCGCGCCATCATGGAGATCATCCCGCATCGCTATCCCTTCCTGCTGGTGGATCGCGTGGTCGAGCTGGAGGAGGGTAAGCGCATCGTCGCGATCAAGAACGTGTCGTTCAACGAGCCCTATTTCCAGGGACACTTTCCGGGGAACCCGATCATGCCGGGAGTGCTGGTGGTGGAGGCGATGGCCCAGGCGGGGGCCGTCCTGCTGCTGCACTCCCGTCCGGAGAGCCGCGGCAAGGTCGTCTACTTCGCCGGCATCGACAAGGCGAAATTCCGACGTCCCGTCGTTCCCGGGGACCGCATCAGCCTGCGTGTCGAGGTTCTCAAGCTGCGCAGCCGGACCTGCCTGATGCGGGGCGAGGCGTTCGTCGGGGAGAATCTGGTCGCCGAGGCCGAGATCTTCTCCTCCATGGGGGATGCGCCGTGAGTCCGGCGGAGGTCCATCCGAGCGCTCTCGTGCACCCCGGCGCCGAGCTCGGCGAGGGATGCCGGGTCGGTGCCTTCAGCCAGGTGGGAGAGAAGGTGCGTCTCGGGGCGGGTTGCGAGGTGATGTCCCACGTGGTGATCGACGGTGACACGCAGGCCGGCGAGGGGTGCCGCTTCTTCCCGTTCAGCGCCATCGGGCTGGAGCCGCAGGATCTCAAGTACCGCGGCGAGCCGACCTCCGTCCGCATCGGGGCACGCAACCAGTTCCGCGAGTACTGCACGGTGCACGCGGGGACCGTCGGGGGCGGCGGGGTGACGACCCTCGGCGACGGTAACCTGTTCATGGCCTATACCCACGTGGCCCACGATTGCCACGTCGGCAGCTCCACCATCTTCGCCAACGCGGCCACCCTCGCGGGGCACGTGACGGTGGAGGACTTCGCGGTCATCGGCGCCTTCTCCGGCGTGCACCAGTTCTGCAGGATCGGCACGCACGCCTACATCGGCGGCTACTCGGTGATCACGCAGGACGCGCTGCCCTACGTGCTCACCGTGGGGAACCGGGCGCGCGCCTTCGGCATCAACATCGTCGGGCTCAAGCGCAAGTCGTTTCCCGAGGAGACGGTCGCCGCGCTCAAGCAGGCCTACCGGCTGCTGTTCCACAGCAAGCTGATTACGGCCCAGGCCATCGAGCGGATCGACCGGGAGCTGGGCGGAATCCCGGAAGTGCAGTACCTTGCCTCGTTCATCCGCTCCTCCCAGCGCGGCATCGTGAAGTAGGCGGTCCGCCGCGCGCCGCAGGAGCCGCACGCCATGGGCGTCCCGATCGCCGTCATCGGAGTGGGTCACCTCGGACGCCACCATGCCCGCCTGCTGGCTTCTCTTCCCGGCGCCGATCTCACAGGGGTCGTCGATCGCGACCCCGCGCGGGCCTCGGAGATCGCTGCGCTGCATGGCACCGAGGCCTTTCCGGATCCGGCCGCGCTGCCGGCGCGGACGCGCGCGGCGGTCGTCGCCGTGCCGACCCTGCACCATCACGCCGTTGCTCTGGAGGGCCTCGAGAGAGGATGGGACCTCCTGGTTGAGAAGCCGCTGGCGGCGAGCGTTGCACAGGGCCGGGAGATCGTCGAGACGGCGGCGCGGCTGGGACGCGTCCTCCAGGTCGGCCACACGGAGCGCTACAACCCTGCGGTGCGGGAAGCCCTGGCGCGTGTCAGCCGCCCGCGCTTCCTGGAGGTCCATCGCCTCGGAGTGTTCGCCGGGCGCAGCCTCGACGTGGACGTCATCCTCGACCTGATGATTCACGACCTGGACATCGCCCTGAGCCTCGACCCCAGTGGGGTGCAGGAAGTGGCCGCCGTGGGAGTCAATGCGCTGACCGACAAGATGGACATCGCCAACGCGCGCGTGCTCTTCGCCTCGGGCTGCGTCGCCAATCTGACCGCCAGCCGCATCAGCTCCGAGATGGTCCGGAAGATCCGCATCTTTCAGCCGGAGAGCTACCTGAGCGTCGACTCGGCCCTGCAGGAGCTCACGCATGTCCGGCTGGAGCGCTCCGGCGGCGCCGCGCCGCACATCGCCCGAGTCCCTTCCGAGATTGAGAAGCAGGAGCCGCTGCGCTGCGAGCTGGAGGATTTCCTAGAAGCGGTGCGCGACCGGAGGCGCCCGATCGTCTCGGGCGCCGACGGGCTGGCCGCCCTCGAGCTTGCCGAGACCATCCGCCAGGTCATCCAGGAGGGCGGGAGATGACGGCGGCGAGGGCTTATCTCGATGAGCAGCGCGGCCGCGGCATTTTCCCGGGGGCGCGCTACCGCATCGCGCGCGGGCAGGAGGTGATGGAAGACGGCTGGCTCGGTGCCGCCGTCGTCGAGCCGGAGAAGGTCCCCGTCGTCGAGGAAACCATTTACGATCTCGCCTCGCTCACCAAGCCCCTGGTAACGGGAGCCCTCGCCGGGCTGCTGCATGCCCGCGGGACGATTTCGCTGGAGGCACCGCTCCGGCAGCTCCTTCCGGAAATCTCCGACAGCTGGGTGGGAGAGACGAGCCTGATGGACCTGCTGGTCCACCGCTCCGGCCTGCCCGCCTGGATCCCGATCTACCTGAGCGCCTCCGATCGCGCCGGCTATCTGCGGACGATTGCCGGATTGCCGCGCGAATACCGGACAGGAGCCCGCGTCACCTACAGCTGCCTGGGCTACATCCTGGTCGGTCTGGCGCTCGAGCGGACCGGCGGTGCGCCTCTCGACGAGCTGGCTCGCCGCGAGATCTTCGACCCTCTGGGCCTGAAGGAGACCCGGTTCAATCCGCCGGCACCATGGAGGCGGCTCATCGCCGCCACGGAGCGCGGCAATGCCCGCGAGCAGGAGCTGGCCGGGGTCGCGGGGCGCAGCTTTGCAGGGTGGCGCTCCCAGGTGGTGTGGGGAGAATGCCACGACCTGAACGCCTGGAGCCTGGGAGGAGTGAGCGGCAACGCCGGGTTGTTCTCGACCGCCGCCGAGGTGCATGCGATGGCCCTGGAATTCCTCAATCTGGGCAAGGGGTTGTACGATAGAGCTACCGTGCAGCTTCTGCAGCGAGACCAGACCCCCGGGTTGAACGAGAATCGCTCGGTAGGCTGGCAGTTGGCGCTCACCCCGGGCTGCTCGGCCGGCCCGGAAATGTCGCCTGCGGCGATCGGCCACACGGGATTCACCGGGACTTCGCTCTGGATCGATCCGGCCGAAGGATGGATTCTGATCTTGCTGACCAATCGCGTGCATCCCGCCTACCGTCCGGATGACATGAATGCCGTCCGCCGCGGCTTCCACCGCGCAGCGCTCGGGGCGCGTGATGTCCGCGGAACTGACTAGGATGATGGCAAGCCCCTTTTCCACGCCGCCCGACAGGCGGTTCCGCCTCGGTCTGGGCGGCGCCGTGCTGGTGTCCCTGGCACTGCATGCTCTCCTTCTGATCTGGATGATGGTCGGGGGCGCTGCCGATATTCTCCTGCTCGCCCCTCGCCGGGCCGCCGTCGCCGTCGGGCAGGGCCAGAAAACTCCCGATTCCATGCAATTCACCTTCGTGGAGCTACCCGACGATCGGCCCGTGGCGGAGAACCCCCGGGCGAGGCTCCTGTCGGACAAGACTCGCGTGGCGCGGCAGCCGGTTCCGACGCCACCCGGCGCCCTTCTGACGCCGGACCCCCATTCGTTGGGCGATTCGCCGGAGCGCCGTGCAGGAGGAGTTCGGTCGATGCCTGGCCGCCCGAGCCCGCCGCCTTCGGGTGCTGCAGGAGGAGGAGCTGTCTCCAGACACGCCGAGGGACAGAATCCGGCTGTCGAGGAGGATCCGGGCGGTGATTTAAGGGTTCGGCCGGACGATCACGGCGCGGAAGACGAGCAGGAGGGCGAGCAGAGCGGCGGCCCGGGAGAATCGCGCGAGGATCGTCGCGCGGCATTCCAGAAGGCGCTCAAGGACCTGAATTCGGGGTCCTATGATTTCAGCGGCTTCGACAATCCCGGCTACCTTCAGGGGAACAACTACGGAACGCTCTCCTTCGACACGAAGGGCTTCGACTGGGGCGATTACGCGCGTCAGCTCTACCTGATCATCAAGAAGAACTGGTACGACCGGATTCCGATCGCCGCCTATTATGGACAGAAGGGCAAAGTATTCATCCGCTTCGTTATCGCGAAGAACGGCAGCATCACCGACCTCGCGGTGATCCGCTCCTCGGAGATCACACCGTTCGACAAGGCGGCGGAAAACGCCATCCGGGCTTCGAATCCGCTCCCCCCGCTCCCCTCCAATTTCCCCAAGGACGCCGAAGGCGTCACCTTCGGCTTCTTTTACAACCTGCCGATCGAGCGGGACTAAAGGGCCGCCTTCCTCACGGCGGCGCCGGCGGCATCTCCTTGCCGTACTGGGAAGTGAGAAAAACCAGGTCCAGCCCGTCGATTTTTCCATCCAGGTTGATGTCGGCCCCGCGCGAGGCGGCATAGCCCGGGTCGTTTCGCGAGAAGCCGAACCCCTGGGCCCAGAAGGCCAGGTCGCGCCCACCGACCCGGCCCGATCCGTCGATATCGGCGCGCTCGGAGAGGATGTTCACGGTGATCATCGGGGTGTTCAGGGAGGGGCTCAAGGCGGCCACCTCGCCGAAGTCGATGACCGGATCGCGGCGGAAGAAGCCCCCGCGCAGCGCGATGGGTCCGGGGAGCGATGGAACGTCGAAGGCGGAATCGTGCAGGAAGGTGCCGTCGCCGTTTCCCAGGAACACGCTCAGACTGGCGCCGGCTGTGTTCGCCACCACCAGATCGAGCACCGTATCGCCGTTGAGATCCACGGCCGCGACCGAGGTCGATCCGGCCCCCGTGCTTAACGGCGGGCGAATGACCCAGCTTCCAGGTGGAAACTGGATGGCCAGACGCAGGTTGCCCGAGGAGTCAGCGAAAGCCAGATCGCTGCGATCATCGCAGGCGTCGCCGATGCCGTTCCCGTCGACATCCTCCTGCCCAAGGTTGTAGGTGTCCGGGCAATTGTCGCGCGTCAGGACGGCCGTTGGGAAGGAATCCAGGTCGGGATCGGTCGGCTGCGCACAGGCGTTTCCCACCGAGTCGGTGTTGAAGTTCTCCTGACCGGGATTGTAGCGGGTGGGGCAGTTGTCGGTGGCGTTCGGGATCCCGTCGGCATCCTGATCATCGGCGGGATTGTAGATGCTCGGGTTGCTGTCGCAGGCGTCCCCGATGCCGTCCTTATCGGTATCGAGCTGGATGAAATTGTAGACGTCCGGGCAGTTGTCCTGCCGCCTGGCGATGAAGGTCACGGTGACGTCGCCGTCCGGGTTCTCGACCAGGCTGCACGCGTCTCCCGCACCGTCGCGGTCGGTATCCTGTTGGGTAGGGTTGGCGCGGGTGGGACAGTTGTCGAGGATATCGGGAACGCCGTCCAGATCCTCGTCTTTCGGATTCGCGTCGAGCACCGCCAGGCCGACGGGAGTGCCGCCGATCGCAATCGGGGCGAGGGCGGTGAATCCTCCCGTGCCGTCACCCCGAAGGATCTGCACCGATCCCGTGCCGGGCAGGGTGACCGCCAGATCGGGGTTGCCGTCGCCGGCGGTGAACTGCCCGTCCACAATCTCCCCCGGGGTGGCGCCGAGAGATAGGGCCACGGGACTCAGGAAGTCACCCGCCGGCTCGCGGACAAGGACCTCGATCTGGCTGGAAGCGGGCTCCAGCGCGACAAGATCGGGGTCGTGATCGCAGGCGGTTCCGACCTCGTTGGAGTCGGCGTCCGCCTGGGAAGGGTTGTAGATGTCCAGGCAGTTGTCGTTGAGGTCGGTGACCAGGTCCCCATCGGGATCGGCCGTGGTGCTGTCGCAATCATCGCCGCGCGGCGTCGTCTCGATGCAGGAACCCCCGGGACAATCGCTGTCCAGGATGCACGGCTGAGCATTGTTCGTGCCGCCCAGGCAAGTCTTACCGCGCGTGTTGGTCTGGGCGGGATTGTAGCGGGAAGGGCAGTTGTCGGCGGTGTTCGGGATCCCGTCCCGATCGGCGTCGAGCAGGTTCAAATCGGTGCCCAGCAGGCCCGTGGCCGATGCCGCAAGAGGGACGGCGGTCTCGGGAAGCAGGCAGGTCCCCGAGGGACAATCGGGATCCCCCGTGCACGATTTTCCGGCATTGTCGCCTCCCAGGCAGACTCCCAGCGTCAGCGTGAAGGCACAGGTCCCGCCCGGGCAGAAGGCGTCGGAGGTACAACTCGCGCCGGCGGAGGTGCCTCCGGAGCAGGCTCCCACCACCGAGCCGAAAGTCGCGAAGCCGCTGCCGCGCAGGATCTGGATCACCGGCACCGACGTCCCTCCGGCGGTCCCGTCCTGATCGGCCAGCGCCACGGCGACGTCGAGGAAGAGGTCGCGATCGAAATCGGCCAGGGTCAGGGCCGTGGGTGCGGAGCCAGCCGGGAAGGGAGACTGCCGGCGCTTGAAGAAGAAAGCGTTGCCGAGCGAGCTGAAGGTCTGCAGGGCGTCGCCCGTCTGCGAAAGGACGACGAGATCCTCGCTGCTGCCGGCATCGAGGAAGCTCGAGGTGAGCGCCGAAGGGGCGCGCGTCGCCGTGACCGGAGAAATCGGTACCTCGACGAAGGGGTTCACGCCCCCACCGTCGAAGAGAGTCAGAGAGTCACCGTCGAAGTTGGTCGCCGCGATCCGATCCGGGAAGCCGTCGCCGTCGCGATCGGCCAGCGCCACAGCGTTGGGACTTCTGAGAGTGCTCGATCCGGACCCCAGCACGGTGGGGGAGGACAGAAATCCGCCCGTCCCGTCGGCTGCGAACAGCGACAGGGTGTTCGAGCCGAGATTGGCGACCACCACGTCATCGAAAGAGGAATGGAAAATCCTGCCGGCCGTCAACTGTCGCGGCTGGTCCCCGTCGCCGCTGAGCTGGGGCGTCCCGACGGTCACCGTCCCGTCTCCCACGCTCAGGACCGGGACGATCCCGCCCGGATCGCTGGGCCCCGTGAGCTTCTGGCAGTCGAGAGGATCGCTCGCCTGGCCCCCCGACAACAGCACGGTCAGGTCGGGGAAGTCATCCGCGGGGCCGGGGAGCTGATCATCGTTCAGGCGCGTGGCGACGGCGTAGGTTGGATGGCGGCCCACCGGATAGATGACGGGAGTTTGAAACGCTCCGGTACCATTCCCCAGGAGGACGGCAAGGTTGTCTGCGCAGAACTGCGTCACCGCCAGGTCGGGCTTGTTGTCGCGATTGAAATCGCCGCTGACGATGCCGAAGGCTCCGACCCGGGTGGAGGCGGTCTTCTGGGCGGAACTGCGCACGTCGACGCTGCGTGCGAAGCCGAACGTTCCATCGCCCCGGCCTATGTAGATCGAAACGGTGTCGTCGACCTCTCCGGTAATCGCCAGGTCCAGCTTTCCATCGCGGTTGAAGTCGGCGATCGCGACCGCCTGGGCGCCGCGTGCCGCCACGACGGTGGGCTTGGTCACGAAGGTGAGGTCCACGTCGGAGAGGAGCACGGTCACGGTGCGCGCGATGCGGTTCACCACGATAGCGTCGGGGCGATTGTCCTTGTTGAGGTCCGCTGACGCGAGAAAGGTGGGGCCCGCCGCCGCCAGAAAGGGAGAGGGACTGCGCTCGACGTAGTTTCCCGCCGGGTCCTCCTGGAACAGCGAAACGTCGGAAGATTCGAAATTCGCCTGCAGGAGATCGACTTTTCCATCGAGGTTGAAATCGGCAGCGAGCACCGCTCCCGGACGGTCGGGCAACCCGGGACGCAGCGCCAGGATTCCTCTCTCGGCGGGAAAGAGATACCAGCCCGAGAGGGCGAGGAGGCCCGCTCCGGCGCCAATGCGTAAGAGCAACCAGGCGGCGCGACGGGGGGAAACCGGCCGGACCGAGGGCATCGGGGAAGGGAAGTGGCGCTCCGTAAGTATTTAGCTTCTAAAGCTTTGAAGCGAAGCCATCCTAGCCGCAAGCGCGCGGCGAGTCAAGATTCGAAGTGCTCCTGCCGCGGTGCCATGGTCGCGATCGAAGTATCATGACCTCGTGGGTAACTTGCGGATTATCGGTGGCGAGAGGCGCGGGTTTCCGCTGGCTTCTCCGCGAGACAGCGAGCTTCGTCCCACCTCCAACCGGGTGCGGGAAGCACTGTTCGACATCCTCGGACCGGCCATCGTCGGCGGCAGGGTCCTGGATCTCTTTGCCGGGACGGGAGCGGTGGGACTCGAGGCGCTGAGCCGGGGTGCCGCGGCGTGTTTGTTCATCGAGAGCGCTCCAATCGCGGCCGCCCTGATTCGGACCAACCTGAAGTCCTGCCGCTTCGAGGATCGAGGCGAGCTCCGGAGCGGATCGCTGCCCGAAGCGCTCGATGTGCTGGAGCATCGCCCAGACTTCGATTTCGTATTCCTCGATCCTCCCTATGGGGGGGGAGATTTGGGCTTCGCAGTGCTCGAGCGGCTCGGATCGGGGAAGCTGGTGGCGCCGGAAGGGCGCGTGGCTTTCGAGCACCGCAAGTCCCATGAGATCCCGTCCGAGTTCGGTCGGCTCCGGCACCGCCGCACCGCGCGCTACGGAGACAGTGAAATCTCTTTCTTCACCGTTTTCGAGCCTCGCTCGTGACGCAGAGATAGGATTTGCTCCACCTCGCACCGCACCCGTATAATGCCGCCCCAGTGAGGTGATTCATGAGCGAAAAGCCAGGTTTGCGCGCCGTCTCCCTCTCCTGCCTGTCGATTTGCCTAGTCTCCCTCCTGACGACCGGGTGCGCGGTCCACAAGAGCCCCGCGGTCGATACCGACGTGAAAGCCCTGCAGAACAGGATTTACGAGCTGCAGAAGAAAAACGCCGAAGCTCAGGTCGAGCTCCAGGACCTGCGCGAGGCCGGTGGCGGCTCCGCTCCGACCGCCTCGGACGTGGAAGGCTTCCAGACAGCCGAAGAGCCGGAGGTGACCGGCTCCACAGTTGATCTCGGGAGCTCGGGTCCGACCCGCAACGACGAGCCTCCCGCTACCGGAACCGGCGCGCCGGGCTCTTCCCAGCCTTCGGAAGGGAGCCGGGGAGAAACCGACAAGCTGTTCGTGGACGCCTATGCCCAGTTCAACAGCGGCGATTACCCGAAGGCCCAGGATGAGTTCACGCAATTCCTGTCGGCCTCGCCTCAGAGCGATCTGGCCGACGATGCCCAGTACTGGATCGGCGAGTGCCTGTTTTCGCGCAAGGACTATCGCAAAGCCATTCCCGAGTTCCGCAAGGTCATCGACCAGTATCCCTTCGGAAACCGGGTGCCCCACGCATTTCTGAAGGTCGGGCTCTCCTATCTCGCCCTCGGCGATCGGGAGCGCGCCACCGAGAGCCTGGAAACCGTCGTCCAGGCCTTCCCGAAGAGCGAGGTGGCCACGGTGGCACAGGCCACTCTGGACGAGCTCAAGAAGCCTGCTCAGAAGTAAGCGTCAAAAAACCGGCCTCATCCCGGCGCCCGGGGTAGCCCCGGGCGCCGCTTCTTTTTCCCCTCCGCGCCCGATTACGAATCTGCGCCGAAGCTCCAAACCTTGACACGACAGGCCCCGGTCCTATGTTTAGCGGGGGATTTCTGCGGGAACAGGTTTTCCCGGGGACGACATAGGAGATTCGGGATGAAGATTCAGGAGCAGCTGAGAAAGGCCGGCTACGCGTTCCTGGCGTTGCTTCTCGCCGGCACCGTGGTCGCGATCCGCGCGGAAGACGCCGGAACGGGCGGCAACGGGGCGACGGCCGATACGGCCGCTTCCGCGGAGACGAAGCAGTCCGCTCCGGCCACGGCCGGACAGGAGAGCCCAACCGCCGCTCCTGCGGAGAAGGAAAAGAAGACCCCAGCCCCGGCTGTCACGACGATCGAGACTCCTCCCGAGTCGACCACCCCTCCCAAGAACCTCAGGAAAGTGGGGAATCACTGGACTCCTTACCAGCCCCCCGATCCCGAGTCGTTCCCGGAAGGAGCCCAGATACACGTCATCGTGCCCGGCGACACCCTGTGGGGCATGGCGGGGACGCACTTCCAGAATCCCTGGTTGTGGCCGCAGATCTGGAACGAGAACCGCTATATCCTCGACTCCCACTGGATCTATCCGGGCGATCCTCTCCTGCTGCCGCCGCGCCCGACCGTCGTCTCCGAGATCGTGCCGGCGACCGGCACTCCGGGAGAGCCCGCCCTCCCGTCTCCCGACAGTGGCAATGAGGAAGATGAGGAAGAGACCGACGTGGCCCCGCCGGAGCCCTCGGCCCAGGCTTCCGCGGATTACGAAGCCCCGGGGCTCGCAGCCGACCACACCGATCTCTATTGCGTCGGGGAGGTGCGACCGGCTTATCAGAAAACCGCTCTGTACATCGCCAATTCCGAGGAGCCGAAGGTCGGTCTGTCGACAGGCGACCTTGTCTATCTGAACGGCGGCAGGGACCATGACAAGGTGAAGCCCGGGGACAGCTTCGTGGTGATCGCCCGAGGCAGCGAGGTCTTCCACCCCGTCACCGACAAGTGGTTGGGAACCTACGTGCGCCGCCTGGGTCGCGTGAAAGTGCTCGCGGTGCAGGACCGGACCTCCATCGCGGAGATCACCGAGAGCTGTCAGGATCGGATCGAGGTCGGTTTCGAGCTGGAGGCCGATCCGGGGCTGACCTCTCCGCCGGCGCGCGAGATCACCTTCAGCAAGCTCGATGTGGAGCCCAGCGGAAAGCCGAACGGCTACGTGGTCTACCTACAGGACGGCATGAACGGCGCCATCGCCGGCTCCATGGTGGACGTGGATCTCGGCACCCGCGACGGCGTGCACGCCGGGGACACGATGCTGATCTACTTGAACAATGCCGCTCCGCGTCCGCGCGACGTGGAATACGACTACAAGTGGGACAACAAGCGGATGGTTTCGCAGCCTCTGCGGGACGACTCGAGCCACGAGCTGTTCCCGCGCAAGCCGATCGGCCAGCTCGTCGTGATCCGCACCGAGGAGCGCACTTCCAGCGCCAAGATCATCTATTCGATCCGCGATGTCGAGGTGGGCAGTCTAGTGGAACTGCGCTAGTCAGGGGAGCGCTCAGCGCTCCGGTTCGGCGAAGACCTGGGCCTGGAAAATCATGATCCGCGCGCCTTCCTTCCAGGCTCCCGGCAGTAATCCGGCCTTGAGACAAACCTGATCCAGGAAGACCTCGCGGGTCCAGCCGTGCTGCGGGGCCACTTGCGGCAGGAGCAGTCCTTTCCTGCCGTCCTTCTCCATCACGACTCCGTCCCTGCCGACGACAATCTCTTCCGGATGAGCTACCTCCACGGGGGCGGTCAGCACCGAGACTTCCAGGCGGATGTTCTGAAGCTCGGCGGGCGAGAGCGGAGAGAAGCGCGGGTCGCGTGAAGCGGCCGCTACCGCGCATTCGATCAGGACCGGCCCGAGATCTCCACCGGGCTCCAGCGTTCCGACGCAGCCCCGCAGCTGTCCTTTCTGGTACAGCGAAACGAAGGCGGCCGCGCGCGTCCCGCCCATGCCGCTTTGCGACGGCTCCATGAAGGTGGTTTCCCGTCTGAGGACCCACGATTCGACGGCCGCGCGCGCCAGGCGCAGCGCCTCGATTTCCTGGGCAGGCGAGAGAATCCGAGGAGAGATCGGAGGGGACAACGGATGAGCCATGCGAGCCCGGCTCCCTTCGGGAGCCCTGCCCGCCTCAGAGCATCATGATCTTGTTGCGCAGGATCAGCACTTCCAAAGCCAACGTCGCTTTCTGGACCAGGCGGCGGTACAGCGCGATGTCGGGCTCCTCGCGGCGCGCGCCGGGGTAATCGCCATAGAGCAGCGCCAGGACCCGTTCCTTGATCATCAGAGGCACCATCAGGATGCGCTCGGGAGGCGGTAGTCCCAATCCGCGATAGAAGTTCTGGTTCGCCGGCAGCCCGGGCACCGGACCATAATAGAACTCGCTCCCCATCCTGAAGTAGGAGAATATCGAGGGGACCTCCAGGCTCACCGTCGTGGAGCGGATGCGAATCGGGTCGAATCCTTCTCCGCGGCACCCCTGTCCCACCACTTTGTCCTGCGTCACCAGGAAAACCGCCGATCGCGCGAAGCGGCCGGCGCAGAAATCGAGCAGGGCGTCGAACACCTGCTCGCGGGTCTGCGTGTCGCGCAGCCTTTCGGACACCTGCTCCAGGGTGGGCGGAGCCGGCGGCGGAACGAGGCTCAGGGCCGCGCGCCGGCTGGCGCTGCCCGTCTCGGGCTGGGCCGGCGGAAGCTTGGTCTGGGGCGTGAGGGGAGGAGCGTCCTGAATGCGGGGAGGCTCCGGCGCCCGATGAGCTTCGGGAGGGGACGCCTGAGTTGACCCGACGGCAGGCGGTCTGGATTCAGCGGCAGGGTCTCTCCACTCGTCCATCGAGCGCGGCAGCGGACCGCCGGGGGCCGCCTCGGCCTTTTTCGCCGGCGGTGTCGGATAGAAATCGGTGACGACTTCCGCCGGTAGAGAAAGGGGACGCCCGTCCAGGCCGATCTCTTCCGCGCCGGGCGAGGCCTTCGGGGCGGCAGGAGCGTCGGAGGCCTCCGTGGCGGTCCATTGCTCCATGAAGCGGTTCCTGGCGAACAGCGGATTCTCGCGTCCTTCGACTCGATCGGAGAGGGGGATCGTTTCGCGGGTCACGCGCGGCAGGTGGTAGTAGAGCTCCAGCGCGTCCAGCAGATGGGTCTCCGACGAGACCCGGGGCTCCACCTGCATGCCGGTGAGGAAGGAGACCTCGTCCATCACCAGGATATCCCCCGGGTTCATCATCGCCAGCCGCAGCTTCTTGCCGTCCACCTGCAGCGGGACTACCTGGTACTTCTGGGCCAGCTGCTCCGGGATCATGCGGATTACCTCCGGAGGGATTTCCTTGAACTCCTCGGCGGAGGTGGAAGGAACTTTGAAGAGCTCGGACAGGTAGGTGGCGAGGGTTGCCTCGTCCAGGTATCCGAGCTTGAGGAGGCTGGAGCTCAGGTGGCCGCCGTAGAAGGATTGATCCAGAAGTGCCCGCTTGAGTTGGATTCCGGTGATCCTGCCGCGCGCGATCAACCAGCTTCCGAGCTTCATCGAGCCCTCCCTGCTCAGCCTCGACGGCGGTGCTGCGGTCTCCCGGCGCGATGCCGCTCGGCCGGGCGGGGCGCTGGCTCCTCGGCGGTTTCTCCGCGCATCTCGCGGAGCACGGCCTTGCGGCTCAAGCGCGTCCGATCCCCGTCGACCTCGATCACCTTCACGAGGATCTCCTCGCCTTCGTGGATCTCGTCGGTCACCTCCTTGATGCGGTGCTCGGCGATCTCCGAGATGTGCAGGAGCCCCTCGATGCCAGGAAGAATCTCGACGAAGGCTCCAAAGGCCACGATCCGGGTGACCTTGCCGAGGTAGGTCTTATTGACTTCCGCTTCCGCGGTGATTTCCTTGATGATCTCGATCGCCTTCAGGGCCGAGGATTCGTCCACCGAGGCGATATCCACCTTCCCGTCGTCATCGACGTCGATCTTGCAGCCGGTACGCTCGATGATGGAGCGGATCATCTTGCCGCCCGGCCCGATGACTTCACGGATCTTGTCCTTGGGAATGCGGATGCTGAAGATCCGGGGAGCGTAGGCGGAGATCGCCTTGCGCGGCTCACCCAGCGTCGCCTCCATGATGTCGAGGATGAACATGCGGCCGCGCTGCGCCTGGGCCAGGGCTTCCTGAAGGATGGCGCGGCTGAGGCCCGTCACCTTGATGTCCATCTGCAGGGCCGTGATGCCCTTGCGGGTGCCGGCGACCTTGAAGTCCATGTCGCCGTAGTGATCCTCCGATCCGGCGATGTCGCTCAGGATGGCGTAGCGATCTCCCTCCTTCACGAGGCCCATGGCGATTCCGGCGACCGCGGCCTTCATCGGCACGCCGGCGTCCATCAGGGACAGGGAGCCGCCGCAGATCGAGGCCATGGAGGAGGAGCCGTTGGATTCGAGGATGTCGGAGACCAGCCGGATGGTGTAGGGAAACTCCTCGTCGCTGGGAATCAGCGGCCGCAGGGCCCTCTCGGCCAGCGCCCCATGCCCGATCTCACGCCGCCCCGGGCCGCGCAGGAACTTCACCTCGCCCACGCTGAAGGGCGGGAAGTTGTAGTGCAGCATGAAGCGCCGCTCCGATTCCCCCTCGAGCCAGTCGAGGGTCTGCGCGTCCTCGGAGGTGCCCAGCGTGGTCGTCACCAGGGCCTGTGTCTCGCCCCGGGTGAACAGTGCCGAGCCGTGCGTCCGAGGGAGGAATCCGACCTCGCCACGCACCGACCTGATTTGATCGAAGCCGCGGTCGTCGAAGCGCTTCCCCTTGACCAGGATCTCCTCGCGCGCCAGCTTCTTGTGGACCTCGTGGACGACGGCCTTGACGAAGGCGCGGGTTTCCGCCGGCTCCTCGGGATAGCTGTTGATCAGCTCCCGCTCGAGCTCCGCGATGCGGCGATAACTCAGGATCTTGGTGGGAATCTTCATCGCCTCCCACAGGGAGCCGGAAATCTTCGATTCCACCTCCCGGCGAAGGGCCTCGGGAATCTCGGGAGCTTTCACCGAGCGCTTGGTGGGTGACATCTCGCCGCGCAGCTCGTTCTGCAGCGCCACCAGCCTCTGGATGTTCTCGTGCCCGAACAGGATCGCGTCCACCATCTCCTGCTCCGACACTTCGTTCGCTCCCGCTTCGACCATGACGATCTCCGAATCGGAGCCCACGACCACCAGATCCAGGCGGCTCTTCTCGAGCTGGGAAGTGGTCGGGTTGATGACGAGCCCGCTCTCGAGCAGCCCCACGCGGACGGCCGCGATCGGAGTCTCGAACGCGATGTCGGAGAGGACCAGGGCGGCCGAAGCGCCCGTCACCGCCAAAATGTCGGGATCGTTCTCCAAATCCGCCGACAGCACCAGGGCGACCACCTGCGTCTCGAAGCGCCATCCCTTCGGAAACAGCGGGCGAATCGGGCGATCGATCATGCGCGATGTCAGGGTCTCCTTCTCGTTCGGCCGGCCCTCGCGCTTGAAGAAGCCGCCGGGGATCTTCCCCGCGGCGTAGGTATTCTCCCGATAGTCGACGGTCAGCGGGAGGAAATCGACTCCTTCCCGCTCCTTCCGATCCGCCGTGGCAGTGACCAGGACGACCGTGTCGCCCTGGCGGACCAGGACGGCGCCATCGGCCTGCCGGGCGACTTTTCCCACTTCCAGGGAAATGGTGTGCTCCCCGATGGATGTTTCTTTCCTCGTGCTCAACGTACTACCTCCTCTGGTTGGGAAGGGCGGATGCGCGCAAGGAGGTTCGAGGAACGCAGGAAGGCTCGGGTCCGGGGGCGGGAAGGGAAGCGCTCAAGAATCAAGGGTGGAGAATTGGATTGATGAATAATGATGATGCCAGAGGAAAACCCTTAATTCTTCGGGAGCTTCCATCCGTCCGGTCCGGCCTGCGGCGTTGCCAGGCCCTACTTGCGGATGCCCAGTTTGTTGATCAGCTCACGATAGCGATCGGCGTTGGTACGCTTCAGGTAATCCAGGAGCCGGCGCCGCGTGCCCACCATCATGAGCAGGCCCCGGCGGGAGTGATGGTCCTTGCGATGGGTCTTGAAATGCTCCGTGAGGTGCTCGATGCGCTCGCTGAGGAGCGCCACCTGGACCTCAGGGGAGCCGGTATCGCTGACGTGAGTCTTGTAGGATGTCATGATCTCGGTCTTGCGATCCTTGGAAATGCTCAATGCCTCCCCCCATCAGGGCAACGTGCCGGCGATTCAATCTGGAGAATGCCCTTCGCGAAGGAGAGGGCGGTTCGGCCATGCCGACGGTGGCGCCACTGTAACACAGCCCCGATGGGCTGTAAACCCTGCACGGACGCTCAGGCGCCCGCGAAAACGATTTGAGGCTGGATGACCGGGATGTCCTGGCCGTCCTTGCGCGAGATCCGCGCGATGGCCAGCAGATCGCCGCTCTCGCTCTCGACGCGCGACATCCCCTCGGCCAGGCAGGACCGGGAAGGCAGGATCTCCCGGATGCCGAGAGCGCGACCGTTGCGCACCGCCGTGAGGCCGGCGCGGTTCGCCACGACCGTTGGGAAGCCGAGCGGGACCCTTGAAAGGGGAATCAGCGCCTGCGACGTTCCATGCTCCCGCACGGTCGCCTCCAACCGCTCCAGCGTGAAGGCCTCTTCCACCTGAAAATCACCGCAGGAAGTCCTTCGCAAGTCCTGCAGATGCGCACCGCATCCGAGCACCGTCCCCAGATCGTGGGCCAGCACCCTGATGTAGGTACCCGGGGAGCTCTTCACCTCGAAATCCATCTCCTCTCCCCGCAGCTTCAGCAGCGTCAGCCGGTGGATGGTGACGCGCACCGGATCGCGTGGCACTTCCTGGTTCTTGCGTGCGTAGCGGTACATCGGCACCCCGCCGTGCTTCTTGGCGGAGAACATCGGAGGGATCTGGGTGATCGTTCCGGTGAGGGATGCCAGCGCACGCTCCAGGTCGCCCTGGGAGAAGCGGACGGCGCGGGTCTCCCCGAGCGGCTTTCCCTCGCGGTCGTGGGTGTCGGTCGCCCAGCCGAAACGTATCGTCCCGGCGTAGGTCTTGTCGGAAGAGGTTAGGAACTGCGACAGGCGCGTCGCCTGCCCCAAGCATAGCGGCAGCAGCCCGGTGGCCAGGGGATCCAGCGTTCCGGTATGGCCGACGCGCTGCTGGGACAGCATCCCGCGGACGCGCTGCACCACGTCGTGCGAGGTGAGGCCCGAGGCCTTGTCGAGCAGCAGGACTCCGCTCAGCTCCTTCATTCTTCCTCGTCCGCACCGGCCTGGTGGATTTCCTGCAGCAGCTCCTCGACCCGCGTGCCCGAGGCGACCGCCTCGTCGGCGACGAAAAGCAGGGAAATGGCCTTCTTGAGGCGCAGCCGTTTGAACACCTGGCGCTGCAGGTAGCGGGCAGCCCGATTGAGGGCTTCCAGAGAGGCCGCGTGCGCCTTCTCGGGACCGAGGACCGAGACGAACACTTTTGCGTGCGACAGATCCGGACTGACCTCGACCCCGGTCAGGGTCACGAAACCGATCCGGGGATCGCGGATCTCCCGGCGCAGCAGTCCCGAAATCTCGTCGCGCAAGGCCTCTGCGACCCGTTCGCGGCGGGCATGTCCCATACCGACCTCAACTCAGGAACTCTACATGGAAGCTGGAGATCTCTCCCGGCACCTCGGCTTCCAGGATCGCGCGGATTTGTTCGAAGCACGACTCGACCGGCTGCCGTGACGAAGCGATGCTGACCGCTCCCAGGCTGGCCCGCTGCCACAGGTCCTGGTGCTCAAGCTCCGCCACCGCGAGGTTGAACTTCGCCCGCAGGCGGTCCTTCAGGTGCCGCAGGATGCGGCGCTTCTCCTTGAGGGAGTGGCAGCCCGCCAGATGCATCTCCACGAGACAGAGGCCGACGGTCATGGAGATTCCTCGGGCTTCAGGGAGACGCAGCTCGCGGGAGTCAGAGCGTCTTCTGGTAGACCTTCTCGAGCTTGAAGGCTTCGATGATGTCGCCGACCTTCACGTCGTTGAACCTCTCCAGGCCGATCCCGCACTCATAGCCGGACTTCACCTCTCCGACGTCCTCCTTGAAGCGCTTCAGCGAGGCCATCCGCCCCTGATGGACGATGACGTTGTTCCGGAGGAGGCGCACCTGCGATCCCCGCAGCATCTTGCCGTCGACGACGTAGGTGCCGGCCACCGTGCCGATCTTCGGGATCTTGAAGGTGTTGCGGATCTCCGCCCTGCCCAGGTACTGCTCGGTAACCTTGGGCTCCAGGAGACCGACCATCGCGCTCTTGATCTCGTCGTGCACCTCGTAGATGACGGTGTGCAGCCGGATGTCCACCTTCTCCTTGTCCGCAAGGTCGGCGGCCGAGCGGTCCGGGCGCACGTTGAACCCGACGATGATGGCGTTGCTCGCCGAGGCCAGAAGGACGTCAGTCTCGGTGATCGCGCCCGTGCCCGTATGGATGAGGCGCACCTTGACCTGCTCGGTCGACAGATCATCCAGGCTCTTCGCCAGGACCTCCACCGAGCCCTGGACGTCCGCTTTCAGGACGATGGGCAGCTCCTTGATGGCCCCTTCCTTGATCTGCTGGAAGAGGTGCTCCAGGGAAAGGCGGGAGGACTTCGCCAGCGATTCCTGGCGCAGCTTCGACTGGCGGAAAGTGCCGATCTGCCGGGCCTTGACCTCGTCTTCGATCACCTGGAAGCGATCGCCCGCCAGAGGGACCCCCTGCAGTCCGAGGACCTCGACCGGGATGGACGGTCCGGCCGCTATCTTCTTACGGGCCCGGTCGTCGAGCATCGCGCGCACCTTGCCGCTGACGGCGCCCGCGATGAACGCGTCGCCCACCCGCAGCGTGCCGTTTTGCACCAGCACGGTGGCCACGGAGCCGCGGTTTCGATCGAGCCTGGCCTCGAGGATGGTGCCCGTGGCCGGCTGCTCGGGATCCGCCTTGAGCTCGTTCAGATCGGCCACCAGCAGGATCATGTCGAGCAGATCATCGATGTGCAGACGCTGCTTCGCTGAAATCGCGACGCTCACGACCTGCCCTCCCCAATCCTCGACCAGCAGGTTCTGGTCCGCCAGGGCTTTCTTCACGCGGTCAAGGTTGGCGCCCGGCTTGTCGATCTTGTTGATGGCCACCACGATGGGCACGCCCGCGGCACGCGCGTGATCGATGGCTTCGATGGTCTGCGGCATGACCCCGTCATCGGCGGCAACCACCAGCACGACGACATCGGTCACGCGGGCTCCGCGCGAGCGCATCAGCGTGAAGGCCTCATGGCCGGGAGTGTCGATGAAGGTGATCCCGCGGCCCTTGACCTGGACATGGTAGGCGCCGATGTGCTGGGTGATGCCTCCGTGCTCCTGCTCGGTAATCTTGGATTCGCGAATAGCGTCGAGCAGCGAGGTCTTCCCGTGATCCACGTGGCCCATGATCGTGACGACCGGATCGCGCGATTTCGTTCCGCCGGCCACGGCCGTGGTCTGGTGCTCCCGGATCGCGTCATCTTCGAACGAAATGATGCGGGCCTCGTAGCCGAAGTCCCGGCAAACCTGCTTGGCGATTTCGATGTCGAGCGGCTGATTGATGGTGGCGAGGATTCCGCGATCGAGAAGCTTCTTGATAATGTCCTTGGATTTGATTTCGGTTTTCTCGGACAGCTCCTTGATGGTGACCCCTTCGGTCAGAACGACATCCTTCGGCGGCGCGGGCGGCGCGGGAACCGGACGGATGGTCGGAGCGGGCGGAGAAGGAGGCTGGATTGAAGGTGTCTGAGCGACGACGCGCGGCGCCTCGGGCGGCACCACACGAGGCCGCGGAGCCGGGGTGGAGGTGGCCGCTCCCGGTCCGGATCCCTGGCCGCGCGCGGCAGCTGGTCGCGTCGTGGCAACAGGTCGCGCCGGACTGCTCGGGCCCGAAGCTTTGGCCCCTGGAGATGCGGGGGCCTGTCCGGCGGGGCGGGGAGGCGTGCCGGTCACGGTTTTCTTGGCGATAGGCTCCGGGGGCTTTGCTTTGGGGGGCGCCGGACGCCTCGCGGCCGGGCGCGCCTCCGCCTTGGCCGGCGCGACAGGCTTGGGTGCCGTCTTGCTCGCGGGGACGGCGGACGACGCTTCCTCCGTGCGAGCCGTCTTGCCGCGGAACCTCTCGACGAGCTCTTCGTCAATGCTGCTCAGGTTGGACTTGACGTCGACGCCCCCCTTGCGCAACAGGTCGACGGCCTCGTCGTTGCTGATCTTCAGGAGCTTTGCGAGCTGATAAACGCGTATCTTGGCCATATCGGATTCGATCCCTTCTCTCGAGCCGGGGTGCTATTCCTCTTCGTCGCGGCCGGAAGCGGCCGCCATCTCCTCCGGAGTGGCCGTCCCGGCCTCGTCGCCGGTCGGTTCCTCCGGGGAGGAGTCTTCCCCGGACATTTCCGCCGGCTCCTCGGCGGCCTCGGGCAATGGAGCATCCAACACCTCGCGCAGCGTCTGGAGGATCTTCTCGGCGGTCTTCGGGCCGATCGACGGAATGCCCGTCATTCCGTCCAGGCCTACGGCAAGGACGCTGCCGATGGTGGTGAAGCCCGCTTCCTGCAGCTTCTGCAGCGAGCGGATGCTCAGGTCCTCAACGCTCTCGAGGGGACGGTTGGCGCGGGCCATGCGCTCCATCTCCATCTCCACCTCGCGCTTCTTGTCCTGCTCGCTCTTGATGTCGATGCGCCAGCCCACCAGTCGTGAGGCCAGCCGCACGTTCTGGCCCTTCTTGCCTATGGCGAGGGAGAGCTGATCATCGTCTACGACGACCTCCAGCACCTTGGCCTCGTGATCGACGATGGAGACGCGATTGATGCGGGCGGGATTCAGCGCGTGCGTGACGAAGGAGCTCACCTCCTCGGAATACTGGACGATGTCGATTTTCTCGCCGCGCAGCTCCCGGATGATTGCCTGGACGCGCGATCCTTTCATGCCGACGCAGGCGCCCACCGGATCCACGTCTTTGTCCTTCGAACGCACCGCTATTTTCGCGCGGTCGCCGGCGTCGCGGACAGCGACCTCGATCTTGACCGTGCCGTCGTAAATCTCCGGCACCTCCATCTCGAACAGCTTGATCAACAGGCGCGGATCCGTCCGCGAGAGGATGATCTGGGGCCCTTTCGCGTTCTTGTCGACGTCGACGATGATCGCGCGGAGGCGGTCGCCCTGGTTGTAGTGCTCGGCCTTCGACTGCTCCTTCTTTGGGAGAACCGCCTCGGCCTTCCCCAGGTCGATGACGATGCTGCCTCTCTCGAAGCGCTTCACGAACCCGTTGATGAGCTCGCCCAGGCGCCCGCTGTACTCCTTATAGACGTTTTCCCGCTCGGCTTCTCGCACCTTTTGAAAAATGATCTGCTTGGCGGCCTGCGCGGCGATTCGGCCGAGCCCTTCCACGGGCCGCGGGATCTCCACCACCGACTCCAGGTCCGCGGCGGGATCCAGACGTCCCGCCTCTTTCAGGGAGATCTCGAGGTCGGGATTGGTCACGCTCTCCACCACTCGCTTCTTGGCGAAGACTTCCAGGGCTCCGCTGTCCCGGTTGAAACGGGCGCCGAATTCTTCCTTGGAGCGGAAGTATTTCTTCGACGCGGCCGCATAGGCATCCTCCACGGCCCGGATGACGACATCCACTTCGATTCCTTTTTCTCGTCCGACTTGTTCGATGGCCTGAAGGATTTCGCTGCTCATGGTTACCTCGGTCCGATGATGAAGGCGCCAGCGGGCATCAGATCTCGATCTCGAGACGCGCCTTCGTGATGAGGTTCCTCGGGATGGCCCAAAGGGCGCCCCGCGCGTCCTGAAGCATGACGACCCCTGCTTCCAGGGACTTCAGGAGCCCGACGAAATTCCGCTGTTGCTGAAGCGGCTCCCGGGTATGGATGAAGACCTTCCTTCCGACATAACGAAGAAAATCTGCGTCGGTGCGCAGCGGTCGGTCCAGGCCCGGTGATGAAATCTCCAGCGTATAACGTCCCGGTACCATATCCTCGACATCAAGCTCCGTGCTGACCTGGCGGGAGGCTTGGGCGCAATCATCGAGCGTCACCCCGGCGGGCTTGTCGATGTAGATTCTCAGAAACCAGGCCCCACGCTGTTTTTCCAGATCGATGTGAACCAGCTCGAAGCCGAGTCCTTCGACCGCCCGTTGGACGAGCGAAGTAACTTTCGTCAGGATTTCGCCCTTTTCCGTGCCGGACGTCATTTTTCGGGACTTTCTGACCAGGACCGCGAGGCCAGTCGAGAAAGGGACAAAATAAAAAAGTGGGCGACGTTCAGCCCACTTCGCGATTCCCGTGCGAAAGGCATCGTATAATACCCAAGCCCCCTAAATCAAGGGGCGCAAGAAGTCAAAAAACATCTTGACAGGCCGTTAGTAGTCTCTTACAATCACACCCCCTCGAAAACACTGCGTTCTTTGAAAACTGAATAGGACGTGCGTGCGTCCCAAGTTATCCTGAGTTATTTCAGTAACTTACGGATCGGACTCCGTGTAATCCCTCGTCCGCAAGGACGTGAGATTTTAACTGGAGAGTTTGATCCTGGCTCAGAACGAACGCTGGCGGCGTGCTTAACACATGCAAGTCGAACGAGAAAGGGGTAGCAATACCCCCGGTAAAGTGGCGAACGGGTGAGTAACACGTGGGTAACCTACCCTCGAGCTCGGAATAACCCGCCGAAAGGTGGGCTAATACCGGATAAAGTTTTCGGTCCCCAGGGATTGGAAACCAAAGATGGCCAATGCTTGCAAGCTATCACTTGAGGAGGGGCCCGCGGCCCATTAGCTAGTTGGCGGGGTAATGGCCCACCAAGGCGACGATGGGTAGCCGGCCTGAGAGGGCGATCGGCCACATTGGAACTGAGACACGGTCCAGACTCCTACGGGAGGCAGCAGTGAGGAATCTTGCGCAATGGGCGAAAGCCTGACGCAGCAACGCCGCGTGGGTGATGAAGGCCTTCGGGTCGTAAAACCCTGTCAGGTGGGAAGAATCGGTCGGGAGTTAATACCTCTCGGCCCTGACTGTACCACCAGAGGAAGCCCCGGCTAACTCCGTGCCAGCAGCCGCGGTAATACGGAGGGGGCCAGCGTTGTTCGGAATTATTGGGCGTAAAGGGCGCGTAGGCGGTCGAGTAAGTCTGACGTGAAATCCCTTGGCTCAACCAAGGAACTGCGTCTTAAACTGCTCGGCTTGAGTCCGGGAGAGGGTAGTGGAATTCCCAGTGTAGCGGTGAAATGCGTAGATATTGGGAGGAACACCGGTGGCGAAGGCGGCTACCTGGACCGGTACTGACGCTGAGGCGCGAAAGCTAGGGTAGCAAACAGGATTAGATACCCTGGTAGTCCTAGCTGTAAACGATGGGCACTTGGTGTAGCGGGTATCGACCCCTGCTGTGCCGAAGCTAACGCATTAAGTGCCCCGCCTGGGGAGTACGGTCGCAAGGCTGAAACTCAAAGGAATTGACGGGGGCCCGCACAAGCGGTGGAGCATGTGGTTCAATTCGACGCAACGCGAAGAACCTTACCCAGGCTTGAACCGCCGGTGACATCCCTGGAAACAGGGCTTTCCTTCGGGACGCCGGTAGAGGTGCTGCATGGCTGTCGTCAGCTCGTGTCGTGAGATGTTGGGTTAAGTCCCGCAACGAGCGCAACCCTTGCCCTTAGTTACCATCGGGTCATGCCGGGGACTCTAAGGGGACTGCCCCGGAAAACGGGGAGGAAGGTGGGGATGACGTCAAGTCCTCATGGCCTTTATGTCT
>DASTZC010000127.1 GCA_035764505.1 Candidatus Polarisedimenticolia bacterium | reverse complement strand
GCGCCGGGCGTCACCGACGTGAACAACACCGGCAATCCGAACATCCATGGCGCCCGCGATACCGACGTCGTCACCCTGGTGGACGGGGTGAGCACCACCGATCCGCTCACCGGCTTCTACGGCCAGAACCTCAACATCGAGTCGATCCAGGAGCTGGAGGTGATCACCTCCGCCGCCACGGCGCAGTACAGCCGCGCCCAGGGAGGCTTCGCCAGCATCCTCACCAAATCGGGAGGCAACGAGTTCCAGGGGACCTTCAAGCTGTTCCTGCGCTCCGATCGGCTGGACGGCGACGGCGCCGGCTACGAGGATCCGGACCTGAGCGGTGGTTTGAGCGGCAAGTCCGGGCTCGCGGATCAGCATTTCTCCGACATCAAGCCCTTCCTCTCGGTCTCGGGCCCGATCGTCCGCGATCGCCTCTGGTATTACTTCTCCGGCGAGCTGATCCATGAGGAAACTCCGGTCAACAACCTCTTCGAAGCTTACATCCAGCCCCTGTACGGCCACCGCGAGTTCGCCAAAGTCAGCTGGCAGGCCCATCCGTCGCACCGCCTTTCGCTTTCGCTCATCAACGACTACGAGCGGCGGGAGAATCTCGGAGTCCAGACCATCGATCACCTCGGCTCCGGCTATTCCTTCGCCCGGGGCGGGCCGACCATGACCCTGAAGGGCTCCTCCGTCTTCAATCCCGACACGATGCTGGAATCCTCCCTGGCCTGGTTCGACAACCGCTTCGAGCAGATCCCCACGACCAACCCGGACACCAACGGCAACGGCCTTCTCTACACCGACAACCGTCCGGACCTGGGCGGCAACCAGAATGGGAGACTGGAGGCGTGGGAGAGAGATCCCGGAGAGGACTGGGATCGCGATCGTTTCTACGACGTCATGGAAGACGTCGACTTCGACGACACCGTGGAGCCCTGGGAGGACCTCGATCACGACGGGAGCGAACAAGTCTCCTTGCTGTGCGAAGGGTACGACCACGAAGATCAGAACTGCAACGGCTTCCTCGACGCCGAGCAGGATTCGAATCTGAACGGACGGGTCGATCCCGAAGAGGACATCGGACTTCCCTGCTATGACGGCTTTCTCTATTGCCCGGAGGGTACCGCAACGGGGACCGCCGGAAACGGCCGGTTCGACACGGAGGATCGCAACGGCAACGGCATCCTCGATGTCGTCGGGAACTCGGGTTATACATCGGCTCCCTTCTGGGTCGACGCCAACGGCAACGGTCACGAGGACCCCGGGGAATACCGGCAGCCGCTGCCTCCGGATCTCGACCTTCAGGTGGATGAGGAAGGCAGGACCTACGGACCGGCGCGCTTCCAGTTCGAGGACCATCGCAAGAGGTTCAGCTGGGTGGAGGACATGTCGTTGTATCTTGGGGAAGTGGCGGGAACGCACGATTTGAAAGTCGGGGCGGTGTACGAGCACGAGGGGTACGACAGCGACACGGTGCAGCGTGCTCTGATTTTCTATCCCGAGGAAAACCCCCACAAGCGCTCCGTCGGCTTTGGAAGCTTCTCGGACGATACCCTTCACCCGGACCGCATCAACACCGTTCAAGGATTCCCTTCGCAAGTCAACAACACCGCGACGGGAGACAACCTGGGGCTCTATCTTCAGGACACCTGGAAGCCGATCCCGAATCTCACGGTGGGGCTGGGGGTGCGCTTCGATTACGAAGATGTCGAGTCCTTCGGCTATACCCCGTTCGATCCGGTCCGGGAAGGGCACGAATTCCAGACCCTGATCGAGTCCTCCGGCATCGACATCAACACCCTGGACACGCTTTCCGTTTCGGGACTTTGCAGCGATCCCATCCATTCCTGCGTGCCCGGCGCCGATCTGCCTCTTGCGCAGACCATGTCCAAGATGCGGCAGATGGCCTTTTCGCGGCTGACCCGCCACAACTTCGACGTTGACGTGCTTTCCGGGTTGCTCGCCTCGATCACAGGCGGCAGAGCTGACATCTCGGACGTCCTCGGCTATTCGGTCAAGACCCGCTCGCAGGAGAGCTTCGGGATCACCAACTCCAACCTCGCCCCCAGGCTATCCCTGAGCTGGGATCCCTGGGCTGACGGGAAAACCATGCTGTTCGGATCCTGGGGACGCTACTACGACAAGCTGTTCCTGGGAACCGTCGTCCTGGAGCAGGGGCCCGACACGGTCATCCGCCAGTACCAGTACGACGGCGACTGGGTCGACTTCAGTGGCCTCCCGGACAACGGCTTTGGAAGACCCCTGTTCGGTTCCCCGCTTTCCGCCACCCAGGTCGACCGCGGGCTTTCCACTCCCTATTCGGACGAGTGGACGGCCGGCTTCCGGCGCGAGCTTGCGCCGGAAGTGCTGGTCTCCCTGCGCTACGTGAATCGCCGGTACCACGACCAGCTCCAGGACATCGATCTGAACCACCATACCGAGGTCGATCCGGCAACCGGACAACTCACCGACCTGTTCGGCGTGGCCGAGTGCTCCGACCGCGTCGGCCAAGGCGGCCAGCACCTCGAGTGCACCAACCTGCCCAACGGCGCTCCCGACCTCTACATCTACAATCTCTTCTTCAACCGTGTCATGCGGCTGGGAAACTACAACGAGCAGACCTATGAAGGCTGGGAGCTGGAGTTCGCGCGGCGGCTCAAGCGGCGCTGGCAGATGGAAGCCAGCTATACCTTTTCCAGGTCGCGAGGCGACGCCGAATCGTACCTGTCCACCCTGGGCAACGATCCGGCCCTGGCGGAATACGAATCAGCGTACTTGGACTACGATCAGACGCACGTGGCCAAGTTCAGCGCCATCGCCTTCCTGCCGCACGACTGGAGGCTCGGGGGGACGGCCACCTGGGCGTCAGGGCTGCCTTATTCCAACGTCGTTCATTACGGCGACCACGACAATGTCGGCTATGCGCAGAGCCGACTCCTCTACGGCTACGTGCCGAACAGAGGCTTCGGCTTCACCCAGGAAGCGCGCAATATCCACCGGAATGCGGCCGCCTACCTGTTCAACACCCGGGTGACCAAGAGCTTCGTCATCGGAAAGGCGGCCGCCTCGGCCTTCATGGAAATCTACAACCTCCTCAACAGCGACGACCTGCGCGTCTATTATCTGGAGAACACGCGTCCGACCGTCACCTACGCCAAGAACGATTCCAGACCGGTCACCGTTCCCGCCAAGGTACTGATGGTCGGCGAGCGCGAGTTCGGCCGCCGCTTCCAGATCGGCTTCCAGATCGACTTCTGAGGACGGAGCACGGGGTCGGCAAGGCTGCTCTCCTCAGGCAGGGAAAACCTTGACCTCCACCCAGGTTTCCTGGTAGGTTCGCTCAAGGAAAAGCCCCCCTTCCTCCAAGTCCCGGAATGTTCCGACTACCGAGCAACGCCCGGCGGCGCGCGGGAGAGTGGAGTGGTCAAGACTCTCGTCATTCTGAGCGCCATCCTCGCTCTTGCGGCCTGGGCCACGCCTTGCGTAGCCGCCGATGCCGTCTTGATCGGCACGGTGCTCGATTCGGGCAACAAGCCGCTGCCCGGAGCCACGGTCGTCCTGCGCAACCAGGACCTTGCCTTCCACGAGCAGGGCGCCATCACCGACGCCGCAGGGAAGTTCCGCTTTCCGGCGCTTCCGGCGGGCTCACGCTACGAGCTGACCGTCTCGCTCCCCGGGTTCACCACCATCGTCTTCTCCGATCTCTCCCTGGAACCGGGGAGAAGCCTCGAGCAAAACGTCATCCTCCGGCCGGCCGGCGATTTCAAGGAGACGGTGCGCGTCCAAGGGAAGAGCCAGACCATCGACACCGAGAAGGTCACCGCCTCCACCACCTTCACCTCCACCTTCATCGCCGAGCTGCCGATCCTGGGACGCGACTACCAGGACATCCTGACGCTCGCCCCCGGCGTCACCGACGTGAACAACACCGGCAATCCGAACATCCATGGCGCCCGCGATACCGACGTCGTCACCCTGGTGGACGGGGTGAGCACCACCGACCCGCTCACCGGCTTCTACGGACAGAACCTCAACATCGAGTCGATCCAGGAGCTGGAGGTAATCACCTCCGCCGCGACGGCGCAGTACAGCCGCGCCCAGGGAGGCTTCGCCAGCATCCAGACCAAATCCGGCGGCAACGAGTTCCAGGGGGCCTTCAAGCTGTTCCTGCGCACCGATCGGCTCGACGGCGACGGCGCCGGCGTCGACGACCCGGAGCTCACCGGCGGGACCACCGGCAAGACTTTGCTCTCGGAGCAGCACTTCTCCGACATCAAGCCGTTCCTCTCGATCTCGGGGCCGGTCGTCCGCGACCGCCTCTGGTACTACCTGGCGGGCGAGCTGATCCACGAGGAGTCCCCGGTCAACAACCTCTTCGAAGCCTACGTCACGCCCCTCTACGGGCATCGAGAGTTCTTCAAGCTGACCTGGCAGGCGCATCCATCGCACCGGGTCGCTCTTTCCCTGATCAACGACTACGAGCGCCGGGAGAACCAGGGGGTCTACAGCGCCACGCTTCTCAACACGGGCTATGACATGACCCGCGGCGGCCCGACGCTGACGCTGAAGGGCTCCTCCATCTTCACCACGGATGCGATGCTCGAGTCTTCGCTCTCCTGGTTCGACAACCGCTTCCAGCAGATCCCCACGATGGACCCCGATACCAACGGCAACGGCATCCTCTACGTCGATGATCGTCCCGAGCTGGGGGGCAACCAGGACGGCATCTTCGACGTCAGCGAGAGGGACCCCGGCGAGGACTGGGACCGCGACTTCTACTACGACGTCTACGAGCTAGAGCCCATCCTGAGGGATTTGGACCACGACGGGCAGCTCCACTGGTGGCCTACCTGCGAAGGGAGCCAGAACGAGGACCTCAACTGCAACGGCCAGATGGACAGGGAAGAGGACACCAACATGAACGGCAGGGTCGATCCCTCGGAGGATGTCGGGCTCTGGTGCTCTACCTGGTACGGCTACTGCCCGGAGGGATTCGTTCCGGGGACCGCCGGGAACGGCCGGTTCGACGACGAGGATGCCAACCACAACGGCGTTCTGGACGTCGTAGGCGACTCGGGCTACACATCGACCCCGTTCTGGGTCGATACCAATGGGGACGGCGTGCCCCAGCCCGGAGAATACAAGGTCCCCCGGCCCCCCGACCTCGATTTGAAGACCGACACCGAGGGGCGAACCTACGGCCCCGGGCGTTTCGACTACCACGACCACCGCAAGCGGATGAGCTGGGTGGAGGACTTTTCACTCTACGTCGGCGACGCCGCAGGTAGCCACGACGTCAAGCTGGGTGCGGTCTACGAGCACGAAGGGTACGACAGCGAAACCTTCCAGCGCCCCGCGATTTTCTACCCATCGCTCGGGCCGCCGAGGCGCGGACGCACGCAGTCGGGAGGCACCATCGACAAGGACCGGCTCTTTCCGGACCGTATCAGCACGAGCCTGGGGATTCCCGCCAACGTCAACAACACCGCCACCGGCGACAACCTGGGACTCTACCTCCAGGACACCTGGAAGCCGGTCCCCAACCTGACGGTCGGATTGGGAGTCCGCTTCGATTTCGAGGATCTCGAATCATTCGGCTACACCCAGTTCGACCCCCGCAGGGAAGGGGCCCAGTTCGACACCTTGATGGAGCAGGCCGGAATGGATATGAACGAGGTGGACGGGGTCGCCGTTTCGGGACTGTGCAGCGACCCTCTCTACTCCTGCGGGTCCGGAGGCGACGTCGAACTTACGGCCCGATTCGCCAGGCTCCGGCAGATGGCTTTCTCGAGACTGACTCGTCACAATCTGGACATCGACATCCTCTCGAAGATCCTCACCGGGATAACAGGAGGCGACTCGAATCTCGAGAACGTCCTCGGCTATTCCCTTCAGACCCGCTCGCCCGAGAGCTTCGGAATCACCAACTCCAATCTGGCCCCGCGGTTGAGCCTGAGCTGGGACCCCTGGGCCGATGGGAGGACGATGATCTTCGGGTCCTGGGGGCGTTACTACGACAAGCTCTTCCTGGGATCGATGGTCCTCGAGCAGGGGCCCGACACAGTCAACCGGACGTATGTTTTCGATAACGACTGGCTCGACGACCATAAGCTGCCCGACAACGGCTTTGGCGCTCCAACCTTCCTGTCGGCTCTGTCCGTCAACCAGGTGGATCGCGGGCTGACCACCCCCTACTCCGACGAGTGGACCGCCGGTTTCCGCCGCGAGCTGGCGCCGGAAGTCCTCGTCTCGCTGACCTACGTCAGTCGCAAGTACCACGATCAGCTGCAGGACATCGACCTCAACCACCACACCATCACAAACCCGACCACCGGGGAATTCTTCGATGTCCTGGGCAATCCGGATTGCTATAACCAGAGCTTTTGCGTCATCTGGTCCAACGGCGCCCCCGACCTTTACATCAACAACCCCTTCTTCAACCGGGTCATGCGTCTGGGGAACTACAACGAGCAGATGTACACCGGCTGGGAGCTCCAGCTCGCGCGGC
>DASTZC010000126.1 GCA_035764505.1 Candidatus Polarisedimenticolia bacterium | reverse complement strand
GCTCCCGCCGGATTGCTGGTGCTCCTCTCCAGCCTGGCCTGTTTCCTGATTGTTCCCGAGCGTTCCGTCGTGGTGAGCGTCCTGCTGGCGCTGGGGGCCGTCCTGGTGCTGTTGGGGCTGATGCTCAACGCCCGGGCGCTGCTGGATCGGATGCGTGGCCGCGCGGTTCGGGAGGGGGGAGGCGATGTCGCCTACGTCATCGTCGTCGGCCTCATCCTGGGCCTGATCAACTTCCTGGCGGTCCGCCATCACAAGCGCTACGACCTCACGGAGCAGGGAAGCTTCAGCCTGTCGGAGCAGACCAAGAAGATCGTGAAGTCGCTGGCACGCCCCGTCGAGGCGAAGGCTTACTACTATCCCGGCACCGCTCCCGAGCAGAAGATGAAGGACCTGCTGGACGAGTATGCCTACCAGGGGGGCGAGAAGTTCCAGGCCCGCTTCGTCGATCCGCTGAAGAACCCCGCCGAAGCGAAGGCCGACGCGGTGACCCAGGAGCAGAGCGTCGTTCTCAAGTCGGGCTCGCAGAGCACCACCGTGGTGAACGGCGACGAGGAGGCGATCACCAACGGCATCCTCAAGGTGACCCATGATCGGGTCACCACCCTTTGCTTCACGCTGGGCCACGGCGAGAGGGAGACCAAGGATTCGACCGAATCGGGGCTTTCCGCCTTCCAGGCGCAGGTGGAGAAGCAGCAGGCCAAGGTGGAATCGTTCTCGCCGGCCTCCGGGGTCCCGGAGCATTGCGCCGCGGTCGTGGTGGCCGGCCCACAGCGCTCCTTCATGCCGGCCGAGGTGGACAAGCTCAAGGCTTATCTGGACGGCGGCGGGCGTGTCGCGATCCTCCTGGATCCCGCGGTCGACTCCGGGCTGCAGGGTCTCTTGAAGGAATACGGCATCTCCCCAGGAGACGATTTGATCGTGGATCGCGTCTCGGCGCTGTTCGGGGGGAAGCCCGACATCCCGATGGTCCCCGGTGACGGCTACGAGGAGCATCCGATCACCAAGGGCTTCCGGTATCAGACCTTCTATCCGCTGGCCACTTCCCTCACCCTCACCTCGCCCGCTCCGCAGGGAGTCGAGCTCCAGGCCCTGGCGCGCACGACGCCGCTCTCCTGGGGAGAGAAGAATTACGCCAAGGAGGCGCCGACCGGGAAGCTGAAGCTGGATCCGGAGGACAAGCCGGGGCCGCTCGTGGTCGGCGCGGTGGCTACGAAAAAGCTGTCGCCCCCGCCGGCGGAGGGCTCGCAGCCGCCGCCCGGCGGGGCGGGGAAGGAATCCCGCCTGGTGGTTTTCGGAGATTCCGATTTCGCCAGCAATGCCTATTTCGGCGGGACCAGCGACGGCGAGCTCTTCTCCAACGCGGTGAACTGGCTCGCGGGGCAGGAGGAGCTGGTGGCCATCGGGCCCAAGTCGCGCACGCCGGTCCTGGTGACCCTGTCCCAACGGCAGGCCAGCTTCATCTGGATCGTGTCGGTCCTGATCGCTCCGGCCGCCATCCTCCTGGCCGGCACCGTCATCTGGGCCCGGAGGCGTCGTCTGTGAGGCGCGGCCGGTTCGTCGCAATGCTGGTCCTCCTGCTCGGGCTCGGGACCTACGTCTACTTCGTGGAGCTGAGGGGAGGCGAGAAGAAGGAGCGGGCCGAGGAGGAGAGCAAGAAGGTCTTCTCCTTCAAGACCGACGACGTGACCGGATTGAAGCTGACGCGTGGATCGGAGTCGGTGCGGCTCGTGAAGTCCGACAAGACCTGGAAGATCTCGGAGCCGGTGGCTGCGACGACCGAAGCCGACGCGGTGGAGCGCGTGCTGGGGTCGCTGCAGTCGATGCGCATCGCGCACGATCTCGGGAAGCCCGCCGACCTGGCCCCGTTCAATCTCGCCTCTCCACCTCTGGTGATCGAGGTGTCGCTGGCGGCCGGCAAGCCGCAGCCTATGCCCCTGGCGGTGGGAGACGACGCTCCCACCGGGGGAGGCGCCTACGCCCGTCAGGGACCTCAGGGCAAGGTGGTGATCGTGTCGGGCAGCGAGGGAGCGCGCGGGGCCACTCTCTTTTCGCTGCGCGACAAGACTTTCTTCAAGTTCGATCCCGCGCGCCTCGACGGGCTCGTGCTGGAGCGCGGCAAGGATGTCCTGTCGCTGGCGCGCGCCGACGGGAGATGGGGAATCCTCTCTCCGTCGCGCACCCCCGCGGAGGACAGCACCATCGCCGATCTCAGCTCGGCCCTGGAGCGCCTGACGGTGACCGAGTTCGTCGAGGAGAAGCCGGAGGAAGCCTCCCTGGCGGCCCACGGGCTGGCGCCGGCGGACCTCGCGGTCCGGCTCCACGGAGCGGAATGGAAGTCCGATCCCGAGCTGCGCTTCGGCCATGCAGAACAGGGGGGGCTTTTCGCGGTCCACCCCGGCACCGGCGCGCTGGTGAAGGTGAGCGACAGCATCCTTCCGAAGCTCAAATCCAGCCTCGCCGATCTGCGCCGCAAAGACCTGATGCCGATCCAGAGCTGGGACCTGGAGGGGCTGCGCATCACCGGCTTGACCCCCACCCCGCTCGAGCTGCGCCGCAAGGGAGACAAGGAGTGGAACCGCGTGTCTCCCTCACCGGCGGTGCTTCCCGACGATGAGGTCGACCTGCTGCTGCGGAACCTGACCGACCTCAAGGCCGAGGAGTTCCGCGACAACGTCTCCGCGAAGGGACCTCTCGGTCTGGAGCCGCCGAAAGCCCGCCTCGAGTTCTGGAAGCAGGGGGAGGAGAACAAGTCTCCGGCGGTGCTGCGGGTGGGGAAGGAGTCGGGAAAAAAGATCTTCTTCCAGGACGAGAAGTGGCCGTCGGTGGCGCTGGCCGACGCCGCGATCTGGGCGCGCGCCGCCGAGCAGGCGGGAAAGGTGGCACGCGAGACGCCGAAGCCCCCGGAATCGCCGCAGACGGCCCCCGCCGCGGCCGCTCCGAAGCCAGACGGGAAATGAAGGTCTCTCAGGGAGGCGGAGCGGCCGTTCCTTTGAGGCGCTGGTTCGCCCGCTCGAGATTGTAGCGGGCGTCCTCGTTGTCGGGATCGATCGCCAGCGCCTTCCGGTAATCGTCGATCGCCTCGGTCACACGTCCAAGCCGGGCCAAGGCTACGCCGCGGTTCACGCGTGCCGATGCGTGGCCGGGATCCAGCGCCACCGCGTGATTCAGCACGTCGAGCGCCTCCGCGTTGCGTCCGAGCGCCAGGAGGGCGGCCCCGAGATTGGCGGCGGGATCGGGATCCTCGGAATCGAGGCGCATCGCTTCGCGAAAACAGCGCTCCGACTCGTCGACCCGCCCCAGCCGGAAAATCGCCAGCCCCATCCCTTCGAAGGCGGAAGACGACAAGGGATTCTGCGCCGCCGCCTGACGGAACCAGGGCTCGGCCTCGGCGCTCTTGCCCACCTGCATCAAGGCCCATCCGAGCATCAGCGGCACGACGGGGGATTCGGGCGCTTCGTCGCGGGCGCGCTTGAGCAGCGGGATGGCCGGCTCGGGAGATCCCTGGCGCAGGAGCACCGCGGCGGCCGCCAGCGAAGGGGAAGCGAGCGCGGCAAAATCCTCCCGCTGCAGCGCCAGGGCCAGGCGCATGCGGTCGCGCCGGCTGCGTTGCAAGCCCTTGAGCGCTTCACGCAGGTCGGCATTCTCGGGAAGGGCGATGTCCGAAAAGGCGCTCGACGGATCCTGCCGGACCGCCTCCAGACCCGCCAGCAGATCGCCGGTCCCGACCTTCCAGATCTCTCTCGGGGCGGAATACTCGAGAAGCAGATTGTCGTCGGTAATCCGCGGCGCCGATCGAGAAAACCGCCGCAAGGCGGTTCCCGAAGCGACGAAGCGCGCCAGCACCTCGGGCAGGGTGGAGCAGCCTGCGCGTGCCATGAGATCGCGCAGCTCGTGCCGCTGGTCCAGTTTCTCGCGCATGCCCCGCAGCTTGGCCGGACGGCCGATCGAACCGATCAGGAAGTAATCCCCACCACCGGGCGACTCCTCGAAGAGCAAGGCTTCGGGAAAGACTTGCAGAAAGGTGGCCACGATGCTGCGGAAATCCCGCGCGCTCATGGCATAACCCTGGACCCAGATGCCGACCGCTCCGCCGGGATTGAGGCGGCTGCGCGCCAGGCGGAAGAACTCGCTCGTGAAGAGGTTGGTGACGCCGGCCACCCAGGGGTTCGAGGGTTGCGACACGATGAGATCGAAGCCGCCTCGGCTTCCGCGCAGGAAGGACCGGCCGTCCGCCAGCGTCAGGTGGAAGCGCGGATTGCCCAGGATGCCGCCGTTGACCGAAGCGAAGTGCCGGGCCGCCCGAGCGACTCCGGCCGACAGCTCCACCCCTTCCACGCTGCCCGCTCCCGCCGCGGCGACGGCGAAATCGGACGAGCCGGTGGCCAGCCCGATGACCAGCGCGCGCCGTGGATCGGGATGAAGCAGCGCCGGCAGGGCCCCCGCCAGAATTTGCGAGGGGAGGTCGGCGCCGTCGGAAGCGTCGGTCTTTCCGTTGATCTGCAGCGATCTCGTCCCACCGGATGACCGGCGCACCGTGATGGTGGCGTCCGCTCCCTCCTCGTGAAGCACCAGATCGCCGCGGGCGCGCATCGCGCCGGCAATTCCCTCCGCGCTCGCCCCCCCCACTCGCAGGTAGGCCGGCCCGTAAAGAAGAGGGCCGGAGGTCATCATCTCCGGGTCCCATCGTGGACAGAGCCAGGCGCCCGCAAGAAGAGCGCCCACCGCGAGAACCGACGAGCGTCGGCGCTCGGGACGCCATGGCATGCGCGCCACGAGCATCGCCAGGGTCGCTGCCTCGGCCATGGCGAGGCTGCGCAGGATGTCGAAAGCGCCGAGGCGCGGCAGCAGCAGAAAGCCCGTGGCGAGACCACCCACCACCGATCCCGCTGAGTCGATTCCGTACCCCTCGCCGGCGAGACGGCCTGCCTGCTCGGGCCGGCCCCGGGTGGCGGTCAGCGCGGGGAGAAGAGCTCCCAGGGCCGCGGCCGGCGGGAGCAGGAGAAAGGACGCAAACAAGCTTTGCAGCAGCACGGCCGTCGGGAAGGAAGACCCGAGACGGGATTGCGACAGGACCACCGCGACCGGCAGATTTCCCCAGGCCGGGAGGGTCAGCAGCGTCAGTGCGGAAGCAAGCCCCAGGCTCCAGGCGACAAGGCGCCGGGGCGCGAAGCCACGATTCAAGGCCCGGGCGGCGATGGCGGATCCCGCGGCAAGTCCTGCCAGAGAAAAGGCGAGTGTGAGGCCGAGGGCCTGGACCGAGGATCCGAACAGGAGCACCAGCACCCGGGTCCAGGCCACCTGGCAGCCCATGGAGGCGGCGCCCGCGAGAAAAAGAAGCACCAAAGGGAGCCAGGGCTCCACCCCGGCTCGATGCCGCGGGTCCGAGGTTGCCGGCGCTGCGGCTCGCACGTTCCGGACAATGTCAGGAGTCAGCCACGCGGAGGCCGCCGCGACGACAAAACTGATTCCCGCCGCGAGGAGGAGTGAGTCGCGAAGTCCCATCGCCGGAAGAATCAGGAACGCGGCGATCGCGGCGCCAAGGGCTCCGCCCAGGGTGTTGCCGGCGTAGAGCCGTCCGAGCGAGGTCCCTGCCGCACCGGTTTTCTCGAGGTCCAGGGAAGCGTCGAATCGCACCACCAGCGGCGTGGTGGCCCCCATCAGCAACGAGCCGGGAAGAACGAGGCAGACGACGGTCGCCACCAGTGCCCCTCCTGTCGTCGGTGGAGCGAAAAGGTCGGCGAGGCGCGGCGTCAGAGGCAGGGTGGCGATCGCCCAGAGGGCAACCCCCGCTTCCGCCCAGGCGTAGGCGCGCAGCGGGCGAAGGAGCCGATCCGCGAAGCGGCCCGCCAGCAGCGCGCCGAGCGCCAGGCCTCCGAGAAGGACCGAGGCGACTGCAGCCGAGGCGCGCACGCCGCTGCCCGCCAGCTGGGAGATCTCCTTCGCCCAGATCACCTCCATCATCAGAGAGGCGAACCCGGACGCGAAGAAGAGGAAGGGAAGCGCCTGCCTGGCCCGTCGGTGGGATGCCGGCGCGGAGCCCATCCTCAGAACCAGTCGCGATGCTTCTTCTGTCCCGGGAACTTGAACTCGATAGAAGTCAGGACGAGCTCGGGCGGGGAGGCGGCCTCCTGCAGGGCGGGAAGGGGAACGTCGACTGCTGCGCCGTTTTCGGTACCGCGGAAATGGGGTGCCAGCGAGAGGGCGGCATTGCGCAGCTCATAGGCCGGCCAGGCAGCCTCCGGCTCCTTGGCCTTGAGGAAGCTTGCCACCAGGTACAGGATGCGCCGGCCTTCCACGTCGCGGTACTCGAGGCGGATCCTCGACAGCTTCTTGAACTTCCATTTCTGCAGCATCTCGTTCTGGACGGAGATCGTCTCGTGCGGCAGGTCCTTGACCTCCACGCGGGCCGGCTTGCCGAAGCCGGTCGACTTCTGGATGAAGCGCCGCTCGTAGTAGACGAAGTGGAGATCCGACACCCGGCGGATGGTCTCCTGTCCGTCGGCGGAGCGCAGATGGAGCTGGACCTCGAAGCCGTGCGCCGTCTCCTCGCCCGCGGCGGAAGGCGCGAGCGCGAGAGCCAGGGAGAAGAGAAGGAGCCCGATTCGCCGCGAGGCGCGCGCGGGCATCCGCCTAGTGGTCCAGGAAATGAATCTTGATGAGCGACGATCGCACCACGAAGATGCGGCGGTTGTTGTCTTCGGGGTCGGCGGGCAGCATGAAGAAGGCGGGATCCTCGGAGCGGTAATCCTCGCTGTATCCCCAGATCTCTTCCCCGTCGTAGAACTCGACGATGGTACGGGGTGCGGGCCATTGCGACGGCTCGGTGGGAAAGGCCTTGCGACGGTCGGCGTGTCCTCCCGGCGTTCCCCACGTCTTGACCTGGAAGAGGGCTTTGAGCTGCTCGCGGTGGATGCGGCGGGACGAGGTGATTCCTTCTTCGGCCGCCATGAGATGGAAAACTTCCTGCTCCGGGGCGAAGTCGCGCGAGTAGCCGCGCGCCACGATACCGTCCTTGAAGTGGGCGACGAGCTTGTCCCCGGGCGCGCTCTCGGGCGTTTCCGGGGCCACCGAGGGTTCCGGTCGATTCATGGAGGTTCCGTCCGCGGTTGCCGCGGATTGCGGCAGGCGGGAGTCATGCTAAACAAACGCTTCCGGCGCTGTCAAGGAACGCGGAAGGAAGTTTCCGCCCGTCTCAATAGCCGAGGGAGGGGAAAAGGGCGCGCAGGACGTAGCGGGCCAGCAGCAGGAGCGTGAGGGGGATTCCGATGAGCAGCAGGAGCTGGATCATCGCCTCGCGGGCGCTGAGCGGGTGTGCCGGAATCAGCTCGCTCGCCGTCTCCCGCCGTGCGGGGTTGCCCGCGCCGCCGCGCTGCCGCTGTCCTTTTGGATCCGCCAAGTCGGCTCCTTTCGAAGAGTGCCGCAGATTCTAGAGGGAATCGCGGCCGCCGGTCAACTCGATCCCTTGCCCCCTGCCAGGGCGCATGCTATAAGGCGCCCGGATGGAGAAGATTCTGGTCGACGGCTACAACCTCCTTCACAAGGACCCGGCCCTGCAGGAGATGGCGCGGCACAGCCTGGAGCAGGCCCGCGAGGCTCTCCTGGACCAGCTTGCGGCCTATCGTTCCGGCGATATGCTCATCCGGGTCGTCTTCGACGGCCGGGAGGGGGGCGCCGGCTCGGCCGGGCGCCGCCGGCAGGGGGTCGAGGTGCGCTTCTCGCGCCCGCCGCGCTCAGCCGACGAGACCATCCTGGAAATCATCGCCGCAGAGCCGCGGAGATCCTCCCTTCTCGTCGTCACCTCCGACGTCAAGGACATCGGCCGTGCGGCCCGGGCGGAAGGGGCGCGTTGGATCTCATCGGAAGCTTTCCTCAGACGCCTGCATAAGGCGCGCAGGCCGAAAGGGCGATCCAGACAGGGCGTAGAAGGGGAAAAGCCTGGCCTCGTCGGCGCTTCCGAGGTCGAATACTGGCTCAGGAAGTTCGAGCCTGGCCCGGAAGGGACGGATCCGGAGCCTCCGCGCGGGCGGGCTCATCGCCGGCTGCGCAGAGAACCGGCAGTCCCGTCGCGCGCAGGACGCGGGTATCGAGGTGGATCGGGTGGGCGCTGACGTCGGGAGCATAGATCCAGACGCCGCGACGGCCGACGCGGAGGGCGAGGTTGTCCGCGAAGCGGAAGATGGTCACGCCGATGGCCCTCGTAAGGAAGCATGGAGTCGAGGCTGCGAATATGCCTCGTCGGCGCCCGGGGGTCAAGATGTTTTTCGCCGCGAAGGAGCGGGCCTGAGATCGCCGTCTTGAGCGAAAGGAAGGCTTCCGAGCGGCGCCGCCATCCGCGATCGAGAAAGCGGATCGCGGTGCGCTTTGGTCCGGGCGATCTGGCGCACAGCGGCTACACCGACGATGTTTCCGACAGCGGCATCCACCTGCGCTGCACCATCATCTACCCTCCGCACACGGTTCTCGTCCTGCAGATCGATTACCCGGAAAAGACCGTGTCGACGCGCGGGGTGGTGCGCTGGGTGAAGGACTTGCCGCCCGCGTTCAAGCGCAGCCTGCGCGGCTCGATGGGGATCGAGTTCGCGGCGTCGGCGGGCGAGGCGGCGGATAAGGCGAGGACCCGGCCGTCCGCGGAAAAGCCGCAAAGCCGTCCCGCGACGGCGCGTGGAGCGGTGCCGGAGGCGTCCGAAGGAGACCTCGGGAGCGGATCGACGAGCCGGCGGCAGGTGAGCACCGCCGAGGGCAATACCTACGAAGTGCTGCTGACGGAGTATCGTGGGGCGTTCTACGCCCGGCTCTTCCAGCTGCCGCGCAGCATGGGCTCCGCCGACGCGGTGTTCCGGGCGGCATTCTGGAGGAAGGAGGAGGCGGACGCCGCGGTGAAGAAGTTCCTGAAGGAGCACTGAGCCGCCAGGCTCAGCCTCCCGCCTGCAGGAACCGTTGCAGTCGCGAAGTCGTATCGCTCACGGTCTTCAAGAGCTCCTGAATACGCGGCTGGATGTTGTCCAGGGATTCCGATTCATCCCGCACCAGGCGCATCAGGTGCTCGAACTCGTTGAGGGCTTCCCGCTCCTTCTTGATCAGCGCGGCGAATTCTTCCAGGTCCTTGTCGTTCCACTTCGGCATGTCCGCTCCTTGCTGTCCAGGCCATTCCACCGAAGTCTACTGCAAGCCGCGAAGAGGGTTCAACAGTTTTGCGGGAAGAGCGCGGCGCGCGCGGGCGCTAAGCAGCGGGGAGAAGCTGGTGCCGAAGCGGGGACTCGAACCCCGAAGCCCTTGCGGGCACTAGACCCTGAATCTAGCGTGTTTGCCAATTTCACCACTTCGGCACGTAGCAGGCCGCATAGCATACAAGACGCGGGCGGGTGCCGCAACGCAAGCCGGAAGCTAGGATGACTTGCTCTGCTGGCGGAGCGCCCGCATCTTCGTGGGGCCGACCTGCAGGTCCCGCAGCAGAATGTTGAGGACCAGGATCAGCGCGCTCAATCCGGCGGCTGCAAGGAGGAGGAAGGCGACTCCGGGATAGGCGAGGATGCGGAAGGAGGTGTCGACGCGCACCAGCAGGGCCGCGCCGACGATCAGGGCCGAGATGACCAGTCCGAGGGTGATGCGGTTGGCGATTTTCTGCAGCCCCTCCATCAGCAGCACCTCGTCGATGGCCTTCACGCGGAGCTGAACCTTGTTCTCCGAGACCGCGTCGATCAGCCGGTTGAGACGACCGGGAAGCTTCTCGGTGAATTCCGTGATCTCGAGCGCCCCGGCGGACAGCTTCGCCGGAGAGAGGCTGTCGAGCATGCGGCGCCGGAGCCTGTCGGAGGCATGCCGGCGGATGGCGGTGTTGGGAGCGAACCTGGGATCGAGAGCTCGAGAGATCAGGCCGTTTTTTCCGGCAGTCGGGTCGCCGCGCTAGAATCATCGCCTCCCGACGTGGGGAGACGAATGGAGACCCTGCATGCCTCGCCCGCGAAAGCCGCCACGCCACGCCGACCCGTCGCCCGTCCCCGACCGTAGGGAAGTACGCGCCGCGCTGTCGCGCCCCGACTTTCCCGCCGCCAGCCTGCGGGAGCTGCTGCGCCGGCTCAAGGTGGACAAGCGCCACCGGATGACTTTCAAGCGGCTGATCCGCGACATGGTGGAGCAGGGGGAGCTGATGCGCCTGGGGAGCGCGCAATATGCGCTTCCGGGTGGCAGCACGGGCGTCGCGCCGCGCACGGTCGTGACCGGCCGCATCCAGAGGCATCCGGATGGCTTCGGCTTCCTGATTCCCGATGAAGGGGGTCCCGATTATTACGTTGCCCCGGAGAATCTGGAAGGGATCTTCCACGGCGATCGGGTGGAGGCGCGCATTCTGCGACGCCGCCGCCCGGGGCGCGATCAGGCGCTCATCGCGCGGGTCGTGGAGCCGGCGCGGCGACGGGTGATGGGGGTGTTTCACAAGTCCGCCGAGGGAGATCGGGTGGAGGCTTTCGAGCGCAGCTACGCGGCCGGCATCCTGATAGGCAGGGGCGATGCCTCCGCGGCCCGCGACGGCGAGGTGGTCGGCGTGGAGATGACGCAGCCCCCCACGCCGCGCCACCCGGCGCGCGGCAAGGTGGTGGAGGTGCTGGGCTACGCGGACGAGCCCGGAATGGACATCCGCACCGTCACCCGCAAGTACGACCTGCGCGAGACCTTCCCGCCGCAGGCGGAGACGGAAGCGGCCCGGTATGGCGAGACGCCCCCTGCCGCCGAGATCGCCCGGCGCGAGGATTTTCGCGCCTTGCCGATCGTGACCATCGACGGCGAGACGGCGATGGATTTCGATGATGCGGTGCAGGTCGAGCGTCTCGCTTCCGGGGGCTGCCGGCTGGGAGTGCACATCGCCGATGTCGCCCATTACGTGACGGAAGGCTCGGCGCTGGATCTGGAGGCGCGCCGCCGGGGGACCAGCGTCTATTTTCCCGGAACCGCAATCCCAATGCTCCCCGCACGGCTGTCGAGCGATCTCTGCTCCCTGCGCCCCGGGGTGGATCGCCTGACCGTCTCGGTGCTGCTCGATCTCGACGCGCGTGGAGAGACGATCCAGGTACGCTTCACCGAGAGCGTCATCCGCAGCGCGGAGCGCATGACCTACACGCAGGTGGCCGGCATCCTCGAGGAGAGAGACCCGGAGCTGCTGCGGCGCTACGCCCCCCTGGTGGAAGGATTCGAGCGGATGGGCGAGCTGTGCAGCGTGCTGAACGCCCGGCGCCGACGTCGCGGCACGATCGACTTCGATCTTCCGGAGCCCGAGATCCTGCTGGACGTCCAGGGGGGGACGGCGGGGATCGTGCCGCTGCGCCGCAACATTGCCCACCGCCTGATCGAGGAGTTCATGCTGGCAGCCAATGAAGCGGTGGCCGGGTACCTCTTCTCCCGCAAGGCGCCGTCGCTGTACCGCATCCACGAGCGTCCCGATCCGCGCCGCATCGGCGAGCTGAACGAGCTGCTGTCGGCTTTCTCGGTCCGGCTTCCCGAGCCCTACGAGGCGCTGCAGCCGGCGCACTTCGAGGAGGTCCTCGACCGGCTGGAAGGCAAGCCTGAGTTTCGCTTCCTGTCGCGGGCGATGCTGAGGGCGATGCGCCTGGCGCGTTACAGCGAAGAGAAGGGGCTGCACTTCGGACTGGGAACCTCCACCTACACCCACTTCACCTCGCCCATCCGGCGCTATCCCGACCTGATCGTGCATCGCATCCTCAAGGAGGTCCTGCGCGGTCCTCTTTCCGAGGAAAGAACGCAGCGGCTGCGCGAGACGCTCCCAGGGATCGCGGCATCGTCTTCACGCAGCGAGCGGGTGGCGGACGAGGCCGAGCGCGAAGTGGTGGAGTGGAAGAAGCTGGCCTACATGGCGGAGCGGATCGGTGAGGAGTTCGACGGCTTCATCGCGTCGGTGACGCCTTTCGGCTTCTTCGTGGAGCTGACCGATCTTTTCGTCGAAGGGCTGGTGCACCTCTCGACGTTGCGGCGCGATCGCTATCATTTCGTGGAGCGCCGCCACATCCTGCGGGGCGAGAGGAGCGGGGTGGTGTTTCGCATCGGGGCACCGGTAAGAGTGCGGCTGGATCGGGTGGACCAGCCGCAGAGGCGCGTCGATTTTTCCCTGGTGGACATGTCCGTGAGCGCGCCAACCCCCCGGCCGCGGAAGTCTTGAGAGCGCGCGTGGTGGCCCCGGTCGCCTACGATCTGCTGGATCACACGGCCGATTTGGGCGTGGTGGTGAGGGGAGGGGACCTGGCGGACCTGTTCGCCCGCGCGGGAGCCGTCCTGGCCGACCTCCACTACGAGCCGGAGCGGGTTGCCGGGAAGGAAACGCGCGAGCTCGTCCTGCAGGGATACGAGCCCGAGAGCCTTCTGGTGCGCTGGCTCAATGAGCTGATCGTGATGCGCGAGACGGAGGATTTCCTTTGGCGCCGGCTCGAGGTCGATCTGAGCGAGGGTCTGCTCTTGCACACGAGGCTTGCGGGGGAGTCTCTCGATCCGGGACGACACCGGCCCAAGACCGCCATGAAGGCGGCGACCTACCACGAGCTGCGAGTGCGACCGACACCCGGCGGCTTCGAGGCGCAAATCATCTTCGATGTTTGAACAGGGAGGAAACATGGCTGACGCGCGGCGTCACAGACAAGACATTGCCGCCTGTGCGTCCATCGCAAGGGAGCGACGCGCGCCTTCCCGCCGGGTCACCCCGAGACGCCGGCCGTCTACCGCAAGGTGGGGCAGCCGGTGCTGATTCCGGGCGACATGGGGCGCCGCGCCGCCCGCAAGCTGGGAAAGCACCGGCCGTTGGTCCGCGAGCTCGAGGACCGGGGGATCACCGTGCTCTCGGAGGGAAGGATGACGCTTCTGGAGGAGATGCCGGAAGCCTACAAGGATGTGGCCCGGGTGGTGGACATCTGCGAGAAGGCCGGCCTGTCGAGAAAGGTGGCGCGCCTGGTTCCGATGGGGGTCGTGAAAGGATAGCCGGCGCCGATCAGCCGCGCGCCGGAGAAGTCCCCCGCACCGCCCGGGTGAGCCGCGACTTGTAGCGTCCCGCCGTGTTCTTGTGAAGCACCCCTTTGCGGATGGAGCGGTCGATCAGGGCGATCGTCTGCACCAACTCCTTCGCGGCAGCCTGGGATTCCTTTGCGGCCACCAGGGCGCGCAGCTTCTTGATCTGCGTGCGCAGTGCTCCCTTGCGGGCGCGGTTGATGGTGCGGCGCTTCTCGCTCTTGCGGATGTTCTTGATGGCGCTCTTCGTGTTGGCCAAGCCTAATCTCTCCTCGGTGGTTAGGGTTTGACGCCCAGACCCGCCAGCTTCTGCTTGGCCAGGGCGGCCTCGTCGCTGGTGGGATAGGACTGAATCAGGTGCTGCAGCAGGACGACCCCGTCGGCAGCTTTATTCATCTCGATCAAGCAGAAGCCGCGCTTCAACAGCGCCGCCGGGACCCGGTCCCCTTTCGGATAGTTCTTCACGACCTGGTCATAGCGCTCCGCGGCGGTGGTGAAGTCTCCCTGCGCGTAGTACGACTCTGCGATCCAGAACTGCGCGTTGTCCGCCAGCTCGCTGCCTGGATAACGGTGCAGGAATTCCTGGAATCCGGCGAGAGCCAGGGCATAGTTTCCCTTGGCGTAATCGGCATAGGCGGCGCTGAAGGTGTCCTCCACGGTGGTGGCCGCCGCGGCGGAGCCGGACGGTGCGCCGCCCGCTTCGTCCCCTTCGGAGGGCGCAGAAGGCTCGCCGTCGCCCACCGGGGGCTGGGTGGGCGCCGTCTTCGGCGGCTGAGCACGGAGCGCCATCTCGCGCGTGGCCACGAGGTCCTGCGCGAGGCTCTCGATGCGCGCGGCGGAATCGTCCAGGCGCTGCCTCAAAGCGGAGATCTCGGTTTCCAGCGTGTTGATGCGCGCGTCCAGAGCCGCCACATCGGTGGCGGCCGCCATCCCCTGGGAAGGCTTGGACCCCGCGGGTCCCGCCTGCAAGGCGCCTCCCTGCACCTCTTTCTGCAGCTGCGTGAGCCTGGTGTCGAGCGCGGCGACCTCGGCGGTCAGGTCGGGAGGATGCCAGGTCGCGCAGCCGGAGGCCGCCAGAAGGAAGACCAGCGGCCAGACGCGCCGGCGGTGCGGGGAGCTTTCGTTCAAAACCTCTACCTCGTCTTGGCCGTGATGGTGAAATCGGCTCGGCGGTTCTTGGCCCACGAGCCCTCGCTGTGCCCGGGGTCGACCGGGTGCTCCTCGCCGTAACTGATTGTCTCAAGGCGTGCCGCCGCGATCCCCGCCTTGACCAGATAGTCCTTGACCGCCGCGGCCCTCTGGTCGCCCAGGGCCAGGTTGTACTCGGTGGTGCCGCGCTCGTCGGCATTCCCCTCGACTCTCACCAGATACTGGGCATGAGCGCGCATCCACTCGGCGTTCTTCTTGAGCTGGTCGAGGGCGTCCGAGCGCAGGTCGGCCTTGTCGTAGTCGAAATAGACCGTGCCCAGGGGCCTCTGCTCGTTCAGTTTGCGGATCTCCGCGGTCATCTGGTCCTCGAGCGAGCCCTCCGAAGAATCGGATGCGTTCTTGAAACCCGTGGTGTCGGGGACTTCCTCCGCCGGCCGGGAATCGGTGGCCGGGGCGGGAGTAGACGAGATGTCGGGGGGAGGCTTCTTGGGGCAGCCGACCACGAACACCAGCAGGGGCATGATGAACAGGGCGAAAGCAGCTCTGCCAAACCGCATGGACATCAGGTTCCTCCTGAAGAAGCGATGAGCCACCGGGAGGTCGAGACAGCTCGGGTTTTGTGCGCGAGTGATCGAAAAGCGCGCCGACGGTTCCGCGGGGGGAAGCGAGGGCACGAGATTATAACACAGCGATTTTGGCCGTCGCGGAGCGGGGTTACCGGGACCAGTCGGGGTTGAAGCTGCGTCCGCCCTTGGTGACGCGCCGCACGTCGCTGCCGTCGGCGAGCATCTGGTAGATGTCATAGTTGCCGCTGCGATCCGAGGAGAAGACGAGATGATGGCCGTCGGGCGACCAGCGCGGGTCCTCGTTGTTGGAAGGGCCGTAGGTGAGCCGGGTCGTCTTTTGCGTGGCGAGATCGCGCACGAAAATATCGAAGCGTCCCTCGAGCCGCGAGCAGTAGGCAATCCGGTCCCCTTTGGGCGACCAAGCGGGCAGGTCATTCCAGGAACCTTCGTTCGTCAGACGGCGAAGGTTGCTTCCCTCGCTGTCCATGAGGTAGACCTGCGGCGATCCGCTGCGATCCGACACGAAGGCGATCTCACGGCCGGTGGGAGACCAGGACGGCGAGGTATCCAGCGCCGGCGAGTTCGTCAATCGAGTCACCTGCCCGCTGGACACCTGCAGGACGAAGATCTCGGCGTTCCCCCCGCGGCTTCCGGAGAAGGCGATGCGGGTGCCGTCCGGAGACCAGTCGGGTGAGAGGTTGAGCTCGCCCTTGGGCTGGGGATAGGCCTTCTTCAGCTCGCCCGTGCTGGACAGGATGACGAGCTCCGGCCGGCCGGTGCGGTAGGTGAGGAAAGCGATCTTACTGCCGTCGGGCGACCAGGCCGGATTCAGGTTGAGGCTGCCGTTGCTGGTGAGCTTCTTGATCTGCTCGCCGTCGTAGTCCATGACGAAGATCTCCTTCGCCTTGCCGACCTGCGAGACGAAGGTGATGCGCGTCTGGAAGATCCCGGTCTGCCCGGTGAACTGCTTCACAATTTCGTTGGCCAGGCGATGGGCGATGTTGCGTGCCGCGTCGGCCTCGCCGCGGTAGCGCCTCCCCATGACCAGCTGCTCCTGGCGGTTGTCATACAGACGGCCTTCCACGGCGATCTTGCCCGGCTCCTCGTTCACCTTCCCAAGGACCACCGACTCGGCGCCGATTCCCAGCCAGTCCTTGTACTGGACGCGCTTCTCGGAGTAGCCCGTGACCTCGGAGTAGAGGCCCGGCTTGACCACGGCGAAGAACCCGGAAAAATCCAGGTCGTTTCGCAGCGTCTGCGTGATCATGTCGGCGGCCTTGGCTGTCGCCGAAGATGAGGCGGCCTGGAAATCGGGAATGGCCAGGGGAATCCGGCGGGCGGCGGTCTCGGAGATCCCGAGGACCACGTCGCCTCCACCTTGCTGGGAGGCGGCCGGCCGGGCGATCGAGAGCAACGCAAGCAGGAGTAGGAAGATCCCTAGGACGCGTTTCACGCCTGATGGCTCCCGGAAGGGGCCCCGCTCAATCGGGGACGAGATCGAAGAAGAAATGCACTCCCAGCGAGTCTTTTGCATATTGATAAGGAAGCGGCGGCAGGGGATTGGAGTCCTGGACCGCGCGCAGCGCCGAGCGATCCAGGGCGGCGTCGCCGCTCGGCTGCTCCAGCACGATGTCGGTGATCTTTCCGTCCTTCTGGATGCGGAAGTGGACGATGGCCCGCAAGCTGGTGGAGAGATCCGGCTTGATCGGCCGTGTCCAGTTCCGCGAGAAGAGTCCGCTCATGTTGGAGAGGTACCAGCCATATTGAAAAGTGGCATCGTCGAGCATGCCTCCGGCCCCTCCTCCGCCCGCTCCGGCGGCCCCTTCTCCGGCGCCCGGGGCATTGCTCAGGCCCGCGATCGGGGCCTGTGCGCCGGACGGTGCACCTTCCGAGCCCTTCGTCGCCGACTCCTTCGAAGTACCTTCCGCCTTCTCTTCGGCAGCCGCGGTGGATTCCGGCTCCGGGACCGGTTTCGCGGTTTCCTTCGCCTTCTCCGCCGGCTTCGGCTTCGTCGTCTTCTCGGTCGGCTTCTCGGGAATCTTGATGGCGGCCTTCGGCTTGGGAGCCGGCGGGGGAGCCTTCACCACAGGCTTTGGCGCCGGCTTGCTGATGGGGGGAGCAGCTTTAGCGGCGGCGGGAGCCGGATTGGGCGCGGGAGGAGCTTCCGGCGGCCCCGCCTTCGGGCCGGGCGCTCCGGCCGGAAGCGACATCAGATCGACCGTGTAGACCTGGGGAAATTTGAGCTTCGGCCGGAGAACCATCGGCAGGAAGATGATGGCGACACCGGCCGCGACGTGAAGCGCCAGCGAGATGCCAATCAGGAAACCCCAGTGGGCCAGCTCACCGCGCGGGGTCCGCAGGGTGACCCGGACCACCGTCATTTGCCGTTCCGCGGCGGTGTCGGGGTGCCGGGCTCGGTGACCAGCCCGACTTTTTCGATCCCGGCCCGCTTGATAGAGTCCATGACCGTCATGACGCGGCCGTAGGGGACTTCGCGGTCGGCCCGCAGGAAGACGAAGTCGACCCCGCTGCTGCGCGACAGGTCCTTGACCTTGTCTCCCAGGAGACTGGCCGCCACAATCTTGTCATTGAGATAGATTCTCTCATCTCGTCCGACGGTCACCACCAGCGTCTGATCCTTCGCGTCGGCCGCCGACTCGACGCGTGGCAGCCGCACGTCGACCCCGCGCTGCATCATCGGGGCCGTGACCATGAAGATGATGAGAAGGACGAGAACGACGTCGACCAGCGGCGTGACGTTGATGTCGGACATCGAGGACCGGCGCGACCGGCGGCCGGAGGAAGCCGAGGGAGCCGCGAAGGCCATGGTCACATCCTCCGCTTGCCGGCTTCCGCCGCGCCCGGGGCCGGGCTCGACTCCAGGTGATGCTCGGCGATGGCGGTGAAGCGCAGGAGAAACTCGTCCATCAGGGAGTTGAGATGGCGCAAGCGGCCCAGGAAGTAGTTATAGGCGATGACCGCGCAAATGGCGGGAATGAGGCCCGCCGCCGTGGTGATGAGCGCTTCGGAGATGCCGGGGGCCACTGCCGCCAGGCTGGCCGATCCCTGCGTGCCGATGCGCGTGAAGGCGGTCATGATGCCCCACACGGTCCCGAACAGTCCGACGAACGGGGTGACGGCTCCCGTGGTGGCCAGGACCGGCAGGTAGGATTCGAGCTTTTCGTTCTCGGCGAGCGCGGCGCGGTCGAGCACGCGGCGGATCTTCTCGACGCTCCGCGCCACGGAAGCTTCGCTGACGATCGCCGGGGAGCCGGAGAAACGGCGCTCCTCGCCTCCCACGGCCTGGGCCGTCATCTCGCGGAAGCCCGCCTTGAACAATCCGACCAGAGGGCTGCCGATGAAGCGGTCGCAGCGGTCCCTGAGATCGGCGAGGTTCCGCGTCGCGTCCATGAACTCCAGAAAGCCGACGCTGGTGCGGGCGGCGCGCTTGTAGACCCGGAAGCGATCGAACATCACCGAGAAGGACAGGACTGAGAAAACCAGGAGGATGCCCAGGACGGTGCGGGCGACGGCACCGGAAGCCGCCACCAGGTGCAGCACGTCTCCCTGAAAACCCTGGAGCAGAAGGGGCGCCGTGAGGGGGTGAATCGATGGAATCAAGAGGACCCTCCGTGACGGAGTGGGGTGAGGACCGGAAATCGCTGGCGGGCGCCAACCGGGACGGCCGCCCGTGCGGGGAGTTTCAGCCCAGCGAGGGGAATATAGCGCAGGAGGATCCCCAAGTCAAAGCCCGGGAATGAAAAGAGATAGGCGATTCCGCCGATTCCCGGGAAAGCTTGACTCCCCCCGGGGCCGATGCTACCATCCGCCCGCGGAAGCCGATCCTCGCCCTCCTCGCGTGAGGAATGATCAAACACCTTCGAATCCGCAATTTCGCGCTCATCCGTGACCTGTCCCTCGATCTTTCTCCCGGGCTGACCGTCCTGACGGGGGAGACCGGGGCCGGCAAGTCGATGCTGGTCGACTCCCTTGCGCTGCTGCTGGGGGAGCGCGCCGCGCCGGAGATGATCCGCTTCGGAGAGTCGAGCGCCGCGGTGGAAGCCGTCTTCGACCTGGAGAGGCACGCCGACCTTCTTCCTCTGCTGTCGGAGAAAGGCTGGATGCCCGCGGAGGGATCACTGGTCTTGCGCCGCGAGATACTCGCCGGCGGAAGGAGCCGGGCCTTCCTGGCGGAGCATCCGGTGTCCCTGGCCGATCTGCGGCGCGTCGCCGCGTCGCTGGTGGACCTGCACGGTCAGCACGAGCACCAGGTCCTGCTGCGGGCCTCGGAGCATCTCGCCATCCTGGACGGGCATGCCGAGCAGGGCGAGCGGCTCGGGAAGATGGCGGCTGCCTGGGAGAGTTTGCTCTCGGTGCGCCGGCGCCTCGAGGCCCTCGAGAAGGACGCCGAGGGAATCGCCCGCCGCCTCGACTTCCTGAAATACCAGGTCGACGAGATCGAGCGCGCCGCGCTCGAGCCGGGGGAGATGGAAGCCCTGCGTGCCGAGCGCCTGCGCCTGCGCAATCTGGAAAAGATCGGTGAGCTGTCGCGCGCGGGAGTGGAAGCGCTGCACGAAGGGGAGGTTTCCGCTCTCGGGCTGCTGGAAGCGGCTCTGGGGGCGGCGCGCGAGCTGGCCCGCCTCGATCCTGGCCTGGACGCGCCGCTGTCGCGCGGCGAGGAAGCGAAGCTGGCGCTCCAGGATCTCGCGGCGGCCCTGAGCGAGGCGCAGCACGATTCCGAGGATCCGCTGTGCCGCCTCGAGGAAATCGAGGCGCGAATGGCTTCGCTGGAAGCGCTCTTCCGAAAATATGGCTCCGACGAAGCCGCCGTTCTCGATTACGCCCGCCGCTCGCGCGAGGAGTACGAATCGTTCACGGGGGAGGAGCATTCCGCGGAACGCCTGGCCGAAGCGATCCGCCTGGGGGCGGAGCGGTGCTCCCGGCTCGCGGGCGAGCTTTCGTCGAAGCGCCGCGCGGCGGCGCGCCGTCTCGAGGACGCCGTGGGCGAAGAATTGAATGCCTTGGGGCTGGCGGGCAAGGCCTTCCGGGTCGAGTTCGCCGAGGAGGAGGACCCCGGCTCTCCAGTGCGGCATGGCGGCGTGGGGGTGTCGTGCGGGCCGGCGGGATGGGACCGGGTTCAGTTCCTGCTGGCGGCCAATCCGGGCGAGCCGGCGCGTCCGCTCTCCCGCGTCGGCTCGGGTGGCGAGATCTCGCGCATCATGCTGGCGATTCATCTGGTCCTTCAGCGCGGGAGCGAAGGAACGAGCCGGGTGTTCGACGAGGTCGATGCCGGAATCGGCGGGAGCGTGGCGCGCGCCGTTGGCCGCAAGCTGCAAGAGCTTGGCCGCGGCGGCCAGGTCCTGTGCGTGACCCATCTGCCGCAGATCGCCTCGCTGGCGGAGCACCATTTCCGGGTCGCGAAGCATTCAAGGGCGGGACGGACGGAGGTACGGGTCGAGGCGCTGGATCGGGAGGGGGCGGTGCGCGAAGTCGCGCGCATGCTCGGCGGGGAGAAGGTCTCCGATCTGTCGCTGCGTCACGCGGCCGAGATGGTGTCCGGACGATGAGGCGCGAGACGAGGGAGGTTGATTGAAGGTCCTGGCGGTGTATCCCGGCTCGTTCGACCCGGTGACTCATGGGCACCTCGATATCATTCGGCGCGGGAGCCGGCTCTTCGATCGCATCGTGGTCGCGGTCCTGAAGAACCCGGAGAAGAAGCCGATGTTCCCGCTGGCGGAGCGCCGTCGCATCCTCCGGCAGGCGACCCGCGAGATCCCCAACGTGTCGATCGACAGCTTCGACGGATTGCTGGTGGACTACGCCCGGAGGCGCAAGGCCCGGGTCATCGTGCGCGGCCTCAGAGCGCTCTCCGATTTCGAATACGAGTTCCAGATGGCGCTGATGAATCGCAGGCTGGATGCCACGATCGAGACGGTGTTCATGATGCCGAGCGAGGCTTATTCCTATCTTTCCTCGCGCCTCGTCAAGGAGGTGGCGCGGCTGGGCGGGAGCGTCGCCGGGCTGGTGCCGCCCGAGGTCGAGCGCCGGCTCGGGGACAAGATGGGCGGAAGAAGGTCGCGGCGCGCGGTGCTCGGGAGGAAGCGATGAAGCTGTCGCGTCGAGTGCAGGAGATCACCCCTTCCGCCACGCTGCAGGCGAAGGTGGATGCCGACAAGGCACGCCGCGCCGGCATCGACGTCATCGATTTCGGTCCGGGAGAGCCCGACTTCGATACCCCCACGCCCATCAAGGATGCCGCGAAGCGGGCGCTGGATGAGAACTTCACCCACTACGTCGACACTGCCGGTATCCCCGAGCTACGCTCCGGCATCGCCGATCGATACCGTCGTGATCACGGCACCGATTACGCCGCCTCCGAGGTGATGATCGGCTGCGGCGGCAAGAACGTCCTGTTCCTGCTGGCCCAGGCAGCTTTCGGTCCCGGGGACCGCGTCGCTCTTTTCTCCCCCTACTGGGTGTCCTTTCCGGACCAGATCCGGCTCGCGGGCGCCGAGCCCCTCGTCCTTCCGGCGCGCGAGGAGGACGAGTTCGTGCCCCGTGCCGCGACCCTGGAGCGGGCGCTCGCGGAGGGGCCGATCCGGGCCGTCATCCTCAACTCTCCCTGCAATCCGACGGGAGCCGTGCTGCCACCCGACGAAGTCGAGCGTTTCGCCGACCTCGCGAAACGCCACGATTTGCTGCTGATTTCCGACGAGACCTACGAGTTCTTCCACTACGACCAGGTCCCGTACGCAAGCTTCGCGTCACAGGCCGCGCGGCTGCGCGGCAACCTGGCGCTGGTGGGCTCCTTCTCGAAGAGCTACGCCATGACGGGATGGCGGGTCGGGTACGCTCTGGGGCCGCAGGAGCTGATCGGCGCGATGACCAAGATCCAGTCCCACGACGCCAGCCACACCGCATCGTTCTCGATGCGCGGCGCCGTGGCGGCCCTGGCGATCGAGCCGGGCGTGCTGGCGATGATGCGCGAGGAATACCGACGCCGTCGCGATCTGATGCTGGATGGGCTCTCGCGCGTCGAGGGGATCCGCTGCCTGCCGCCGCGCGGGGCCTATTACGTATTTCCGAACATGCGCGGCTTCATGCGCCGGTTCGGCCTGGAAAGCTCGACGGATCTCGCGCGCGCCCTGCTCCGGGGGCTCGGCCTTGCCGTGGTCCCGGGATCTGCGTTCGGAGCGGAGGGCTACGTCAGGATTTCGTACGCTGTCCGCGAGGACCGGATTCGCGAAGGTCTCGAGCGGCTGCGGACCTGCCGCAGCCTTCCCGGGCCGGCGGATTTCTGATGCCGGAAACGGGATTCTTTCTCTCGCGCTCTCCTGGGCACCCATGATCCTCCTGAGCGAGGAGCTTTCATGATTGACGAGGAAGTCACGTCGGGGGATTCGGGGGGGGACGGCGCGCTGGAACTGAAGATCCTGCGCGCCGCGCTCGAGGTGAGCCGTCTCGTGGAACCGGGCGAGAACGCCGGCGCCATCATCCAAAAGGCCTGCGGCCTGACGGGCGGCGAGGGAGGCTTGCTGTACCTTCTGGCGTCCGAGGGGGAAGAGCATCAGCTGCTGGGCTGTCACGTCCCGGCGAACGATTCACGGCGCAAGGGGCTGGTGCGGCTTCGACTGAATCCGCTGCTCGCCGCGGTGGGCTTTGCCAACGCCGCTCTGGAGACCGGCCCCAGCCCCCCGGAGTTCGCGGCGATGGGATTCGAATGGCTGGTGTCGGCCGCCGCAGAGGAATCGGATTGCCACTGCCGCCTTCTCGTGGGCTTCACGGGAGCCGCCGATGCCGTCGCGCGCGAGGCGGCGGGCACGACGATCGCGAGGCTTCTGGGGGACTGCCTGCCCGGACTTGCCAACTGCCTGAGGATGGAGCGGGTCCGCGAGCTGGTGATCAAGGACGATCAGACCGACAGCTACAACCGCCGGCACCTCGATTCCTTCCTGGCGGAGGAGGTCGAGCGCGCCCGGCGCTACGGGACGGTCCTGTCGGTCATCTTCCTGGACCTGGACAATCTGAAGGAGGTCAACAGCCTGTACGGGCATGCCGCGGGGAGCCGGGCGCTGCGGGAGCTGGCGCGTCGCGTCATGCTCGCCGTCCGGGGATCGGACAAGCTTTTCCGTTACGGGGGTGACGAGTTCTGCGTCGTCCTCCCGGAGACCGATACCGTCGGCGCTCTGGAGCTGGCGGAGCGCCTGCGCCAGACCATCGCCTCGCGGCCCTTCGAGCTGGATGGCGGGCAGGAGATTTCGCTCACGGCCAGCTTCGGGCTGGCCTGCTTTCCGCTGCACGGAGACTCGACGGCGAGCCTCATGGCCGCCGCGGATCGCGCGATGAGCCGCGTCAAGCTCTCGGGAAAGAACTCGATTGGAGTGGGCACGGAGCCGGCACCGGGCGGCACGGGCCTGGAAATCCACTCATAAGGAGATTCGCAGATGGAGCAGGAGGAAGTCAGGCCGGAGAGCGCTCACGAAGGAACGGAAAAGGGAGTCGAGCTGCAGATCGGCGCCCGACACCTCACGCTGGCGGTGACGGGACTGGCGCTCTTCGGACTGGTCCTCTTTCTGCTCGGCCGCTGGAGCGAACGGGTCGCCGTGGGTGAAACGCCGGAGACCAAGGTCGAAAGCGATGCCTCCGTTCCGGCGGGCAGTCTGGAGGCGGGAGCGCCGAAGGAGCTGACTTTCTACGAGACCCTCGGCAAGCGCGCCACGCCGCCGCTGCAGGAAACCCGTCCTCGTGCGCCCCGCTCGGAGCCGCCGGCGGAGCTTCCCGCGGCCGCATCGGCCGCGGCGCCCTCCCCCGCGGTCCCGGCTCCGGCTGCTTCCTCCACGGAGCCGCGCGGCGTCGAGCGCTTCCGGGTGCAGGTCGCCTCGACGCGCGATCTCGCCTCGGCGAGAGTCCTGGTCGACAGGCTTCGAAAGAAAGGCTATCCGGCACGCATCGACAGCGAGGCCGGAGGCGATGGGGTGAGCCGCTATAAGGTGCGCATCGGCAACTACGAAGAGCGCGCGCCGGCGGAGGAGCTGGTGCAGAAGGTCAAGCAGGAGGAGAAAGTGGACGCCTGGATCGTGAAGGTTCAGGGCTGATGACGAACCGGCGGCTGCTCGGAGAGCTCCTGGTGGAGGCCGGACTGGTCCGCCGGGAGGACCTCGAAGCGGCCCTGGCCGAGCAGCGCCTGCGGGGCGGAAGGCTTTGCTATCACCTGATGCGTCTCGGCAAGGTGACCCCCGGCTCGCTATTCGTGTTCCTGCAGGAGCATTTCGGCATCATCGCCCCCGACCTCCTCGAAACCCTGCGCGAGGGGCCGTTGACGCACCTGCTCCCGGCGCGGCTGGCGCATTTCTACCAGATGGTGCCGCTGCGCAAGGAAGGCGACCGGCTCCTTCTGGCGCTGGCCTACGTCGACCATCCGAGCCTCATCCCGGCGGTGGAAGAGCTGACGGGCCTGAAGGTCGAGCCGGTGATCTGTCCTCCTGGCCTGATCCAGGAATCACTGGCCCGCTTCTTCAGCGCCGAGGACGAGCCGGGAGTGATCCGCGGAGTGGCCGAGGACAGCCTGCTGGTCCTCTCGGATCCAGCGCTCGACCTTTACCCCTCCGCCCCCGAAGAGCTCAAGGAAAGCTCCTCGCCCGTGCTGTGGCTCAGGGCGCTGATCGCGGAGGCCATCAAGCGGCGCGCCCGCGAGATCCTGATCGAGCCGTTGGAAGACGGGCTGCGCGTCTGCTTCCGGCGCCCGGAAGAAGGAGAAGCACTGAGGAGTCTGCCGCTGTCGCTGCAGACGGGTATCGGGCTGATTCTCGAAGATCTTTCCAAGATGGCGACGCGGGGACGCACCGTGCCGCGCGAGGGAAGGTTCCGGCTGCTGCAGGGGGCGCGCCGGCTCACCATCCTGGTCACCTCGCTGCCCAGCCTGTACGGCGACGCCTACCATCTGCTTCTGGTAGAGGAGCGAGTGCGTAAGGAAGCGCTCGACGAAATGCTGGAAGACTACCCGCAGGCACGCGCCGGCCTCGATGCGGCGCTCGGCGTGGGGCAGGGTGTCGTCCTGGTCGCGGCGCCCGAAGGACACGATCGGGAGCGCCTCCTGGCAGCTCTGGTGCAGGGAGCACGCTGGCGGGCGGGCAAGTCGATCTTCCTGGCCGGTCCCCATTCCCCGGCGCTTCCCGGCCTGGACGTGCGCGTCCTCGAAGAGCCGCGCACCTCCTCTCTGCGGGAGGCTCTCGAAGCAGCCGTCAAGGACCGTCCCGATCTCCTGGCGGTGCATTGTGTCGAAAATAAAGAGGAGCTGCAGGCGCTGTTCGAATCCTGCGAGGGTCGCCTGGTGGTCGCCGGGGTCCGCCGGCACGACGCCTTCGAGACGGCAGAATGGATCGTCCGCATGGGATTGATGGACCAGGTGCGTGAAGGACGCTTGCGGGGGGTGCTCGGGGCGCGCATGGTGGAGCGCATCTGCGATTACTGCCGGCGGCGCTACGACCTGCTGGAGGAGTTCCCGAATCTGCTCGCCGATTTCGAATCCGGCGGTCTCTACTATGCGAACACGGGCTGCCGTGCCTGCCGGGGCGCGGGCGTCGTGGACCTGGAAGCCGCCTTCGAATTCCTCCCGGGGAACCTGGCCGTCTGGGAGCGTCTCACCCGTCCCGCGATGGCCGGGTCGATCCGGCGGGAAGGCATGCGCTCCGGAGTGAAGACTCTCTACGCCTCGATCCTGGCGCGCGCCGCGGCCGGCGAGGTCGACGTGCGCGAGCCGCTGCGGCTCCTGCTTCTCGAGGGACGCGCCGCGGGATGACGCGCGCCCTGCTGATGGGCAGCATGGCGATCTCCGGATCGCTGGCCGCCCTGGCGTTTCCGGCGGCAGGCCTCTGGCCGCTGATCCTGGTCGGTCTGGTCCCTCTGCTGATCTCAGTCGCGCGCCACCCACCGGCCGTCGCGGCCCTGCACGGCACGGCGTGGGGAGCCGGGTTCTTCGGCTGCCTGCTTTCCTGGCTGCTCCGCTTCTTTCATCATTACGGCTCGCTCTCCCTGCTTCTGAGTGGGGCCACGCTGGCGGTGCTGGTCGGATATCTGGCGGTCTACCCGGCCCTGTTCTCCTTCGTCGCCTCACGCTGGCTGCGACGCTTTCCTCCGGCAGCCTCGCTGCTCCTGCTTCCGGCGCTCTGGGTCGTCCTGGAGTGGATCCGCGGCCGCTTACTTTCAGGTTTCCCGTGGGGCACGGCAGGTTATCCGCTGGCGGACTGCCTCCCGTTAGCGCAGCTCGCCTCGATCACCGGCATCTACGGCCTTTCGTTTCTCGTGCTGCTGATCAACGCCGCGATCGCCGGCGCCATCCTGCGGGTTTCGCGAGGAGGACGCATTTTCGGAGCGTCGGAAGCGGTCTGTGCCGGGCTGCTGCTGCTGTCGGTCGGGTGGGGGAGCTGGAGGCTGCGCTCGATGCCGCCGGGCGGCGGACCGCTGCGCGCTGCCATGATCCAGGGGAATGTCCCGCAGGATCAGAAGTGGGATGCGCAGGAGGCGATCTCGATCCTCGACCGGCACGAGCGGATGACGGCCGAAGCCGCGGCCGCGGGTGCCACGCTGGTGCTATGGCCTGAATCCTCCTCGC
>DASTZC010000125.1 GCA_035764505.1 Candidatus Polarisedimenticolia bacterium | reverse complement strand
CGATTTCCTGGATCGGGTCAAGGACTTCTTCGTTTGAGCCGGAGCCGCAACGGCCGGCGCGCTTCCTGATCATGGCTTCCCCCGCACGCTTCCACGCTCCCGACGCCGGCGCACCCGGACAGCAAGCCATCCTGCGAGGCGAGGAGCATCACCACCTCAGCCGCGTCCTGCGCCTGAAGCCCGGAGACCCGTTGTCCCTTTTCGACGGGAAGGGACGCGCCTTCTCCGCCCGGCTGGTTTCCGTCGGACGCCGCGAATCGATCGCCCAGGTGATCGGCGAGGAGACCGCCGGGGTGGAATCGGCGCTCGCCCTGAGCCTGGCGGTGGCCCTCTCCAAGGGAGAAAAGCTCGATTGGGTGCTGCAAAAGGGGACCGAGCTCGGGGTGCATGCGTTCCACCTGATTCCGGCGCGCCGATCGGATCTGCGCCTGCCGGCGGAGCGCGTTCCAGAGCGGCTGGCGCGCTGGCAGCGCCTGGCGCTTGAGGCCTGCAAGCAATCGGGCCGCAACCGCATTCCTGAGGTCCACTCACCGGAACCGCTCGAAAGCTTCCTCGCCGGCCCTCTTCCGCCCCTGCGGATCGTGCTGGAGCCGGGCTCCGAAAACAGCCTCCGGGAGCTTGGCATGGATCCGGCTAGTCACGGCGGCGTGGTGGTTGCGACCGGCCCTGAAGGGGGCTGGGAGCCCGAGGAGATCGACGCCTTCCGCGCCGCACGATTCGTGCCTTGCCGCCTTGGACCGCGCACGCTGCGCTGCGAGACGGCCGCCATCGCCGCGGCAGCCCTGCTCCAGCATCTGGCGGGCGACCTGCGCTGAAGCGGGCTATTGCCGCCACCCCCGGCCCCACCCGGAAGTCTTAGTAAAGGCCTAATCCCATTGCCTTTGGCTGGATGGGACCCTACATTTGCCGGGTCGGTAGGGTGTGTCTTCGGAGGAGCGGGATGGAAATCAACGACTTACTCAAGATTGCCACGGAAAGAAAAGCCTCGGATCTTCACCTCAAGGTGGGAAGCCATCCGGTCATCCGGGTCAACGGCAAGCTGATCCCGCTGGCGGAGCTGCCCCGGCTGACCCAGGAAACGACGATTGCCATGGCCTTCTCGATCATGAGCGGACGCCAGAAGCAGAAATTCAAGGACCATTTCGAGATCGACATCGCCTACTCGGTGCCGGGGCTGGGCCGTTTCCGCGTGAACATCTTTCAGCAGCGGGGAACGGTGGGGCTGGTTCTCCGGGTCATTCCCGCCAAAATCCTGACGTTCAAGGAGCTGCTCCTCCCGCCGGTCATCGAGACGATCTCCAACGAGGTGCGCGGCCTGATTCTGGTGACCGGGACCACCGGGTCGGGGAAGTCGACCTCCCTGGCCGCCATGATCGATTACATCAACTCGACGCGCACCGAGCACATCATGACGATCGAGGATCCGATCGAGTTCCTGCACCGCGACAAAAAGAGCCTGGTGAACCAGCGCGAGGTCGAGGTGGACACCAAGGGCTTCGCGGGAGCGCTGCGCTCCGCGCTGCGCCAGGACCCCGACGTCATCCTGGTGGGAGAAATGCGCGACTACGAGACGATCGAGACGGCGCTCACGGCGGCCGAGACGGGCCATCTGGTGTTGAGCACCCTGCATACCCTGGATGCGACCGAGACGATCAACCGGATCATCTCGGTCTTCCCGCCACACCAGCAGAAGCAGATACGGCTGCAATTGGCGGCGGTGCTCAAGTCGGTCATCTCCCAGCGCCTCCTGCCGCGCGCCGACGACCGCGGTCGGGTCCCCGCCATCGAGGTGCTGCGCGCCACGGGCTACATCCGCGACTGCATCGAGAACAAGGAAAAGACGAAGCTTATCCGGGACGCGCTGGCCGCGGGGACGTCCCAGTACGGGATGCAAACCTTCGATCAATCGATCTACACTCTGTACAAGCGCGAGCTCATCACCATGGAGGAGGCGCTGCGGCGCGCGACGAACCCCGACGAGTTCAAGCTCAAGCTCCAGGGGATCGAATCGACGGCCGACGGGTCCCGGAGCGAGATGGAGAGCACTCTCAGCGTCGGGGAGCCGCGCGCGGCATCCGCCTTCGAGCTTTCGCGAGCCAAATTCGGCAAGAACTGACGCTGCGGCTTCCGGAGACCCGACCTCGTGTCGCCCCGGAATCCGGGGCCGAGGCCGCCTCGCGACGCAACGCAGGTGTCGGGAGGCAGGGAGATCCATGCGCCGCCCATCGATGCCAACGGGACAGGAGATCCGCAGGACGTTCCTGAGATTCTTCGAGGAGCGCGGGCACCAGATCGTGCCCAGCTCCTCCCTGATCCCGGCCAATGATCCCACCCTGCTGTTCACCAACGCCGGCATGAACCAGTTCAAGGAAACCTTCCTCGGGCGCGAGCCGCGCCCTTACCGGCGCGCCTGCTCGGCCCAGAAGTGCATGCGCGTCTCGGGAAAGCACAACGATCTCGAGCAGGTGGGGAGGACGCCCCGCCACCATACCTTCTTCGAGATGCTGGGGAATTTCTCCTTCGGCGACTATTTCAAGGAACAGGCCATCCCGATGGCTTGGGAGCTCATGACCCGCGTTTATGGCCTGGATCCTTCCCGCCTCTGGATCACCGTGTTCCGCGAGGACGACGAAGCTCTCGAGCACTGGGCGAGGGATGTGGGTGTCCCGCGCGAGCGCATCCTGCGGCTGGACGAGGCCGACAATTTCTGGTCGATGGGGGAGACCGGGCCCTGCGGCCCATGCTCCGAGATCCATATCGACCGGGGCGAATCGAAGGGGTGCGGCAAGGCCGACTGCGGTGTCACCTGCAGCTGCGGCCGGTTCATGGAACTGTGGAACCTGGTGTTCATTCAGTTCGATCGCCAGGCGGACGGCCGGCTGGAGCCTCTGGCTTCGAAGGGGGTCGACACCGGGATGGGACTGGAGCGCGTCGCCTCGGTGATGCAGGAAGTCGACTCGAACTACGACACCGATCTGCTGCGCGGCATCCTGGAGGAAGGGGCGCGGCTGTGCGGGGTCGCCCCGGGATCCGGCGAGGTTTCGGATGTCTCCTTGCGGGTCATCGCCGATCACGTGCGAGCCGTCACCTTCCTGGTTGCCGACGGGGTCATTCCCGCGAACGACGGCCGGGGCTACGTGCTGCGCCGCATCCTGCGCCGCGCCATCCGCCACGGCCGGATGCTCGGCCAGCACGAGCCCTTCCTGCATCGTCTGACGGGGCGGGTGGTAAGCGACAATGCCTCCGCCTATCCGGAGCTGGAGGAGTCGAAGGAATTCGTCGCCCAGGTAACCCTGCGCGAGGAGGAGCGCTTCGCCTCCACCTTGAGCGTGGCGCTGGGCCGGTTCGACGAGCTGGTGAAAGAGCTCAAGGCGAAAGGGGCGGGGCAGGTCCCGGGAGCGGAGGCATTCCGCCTGTACGACACCTTCGGGCTGCCGCTCGATCTGATGATCGACGAGGCGGAGAGCCTGGGCGTCAGCCTTGATCACGCCGGCTTCGAATCCGAGATGGAGCAGCAGCGCACACGTGCCCGCAAGTCGTGGAAGGGAGCGGCGCCGGTGCGCGGCGAGGTCGGGGATTTCAAGGAGCTTCCGATTACGCGCTTTCTCGGCTACGACTCGCTGTCGGCGGCCGATTGCAGGATCCTGGCGCTGCGGCGCGAAGGACAGCCGGTGGAGGTACTGCGCGAAGGCGAGACGGGCGGGGCGCTGCTGGATGCCTCGCCATTCTACGCGGAGGCGGGAGGACAGGTCGGGGATCTGGGCTGGCTCGTCGGTCCCGAAGGGCGGGCCGAGGTGCTGGATTGCAAGTTCGCCGCTCCGGGAATACGGCTGCATACCGTGCGCCTCGTCGCCGGCGCCCTGAAAAACGGCGATCGCGTAACCGCCCAGGTCGATGCCGCACGGCGCGCCGAGACCGCCCGGCACCACACCGCCACGCACCTGCTGCACGCCTCGCTGCGCGAAGTCCTCGGCACGCACGTCAAGCAGGCGGGCTCCCTGGTGGCGCCGGATCACCTGCGCTTCGATTTCAGCCACTTCGCCGCCGTCGGCTCCCCGCTGCTGGTACAGGTGGAGGATCTCGTCAACGAGGTGGTGCGCGCCGACACTCCGGTGACCGTGCAGGAGATGGCGCTCGACGAGGCGCTGTCGCTCGGGGCGATGGCCTTGTTCGGCGAAAAGTACTCCGACCGGGTGCGAGTGGTGCGCATCGGCGATTTCTCCCTGGAGCTGTGCGGCGGGACGCACACCGGTTCGACCGGCGAGCTCGGATTGTTCAAGGTCACCCAGGAGCGCGGCATCTCCTCGGGGGTGCGGCGGGTGGAGGCGCTGAGCGGCGAATCGAGCCTGCGCCGCGTGCGCGAAGATGCCGCCATCCTGACCCACCTGCAGCAGCTGTTCAACATCGATCGTGCGGCCATCCCCGAGGGAGTGGAGAAGCTCCTCCAGCAGAACCGCAACCTGGCACGGGAGGTGGAAAAGCTCAAGCTGAAAATGGCCAGCGCCGGACCGGGAGAGGCGACGAAGATCCAGGAAGTTGCCGGCGTCAAGGTCCTGCCGCTCTACGTGGAAGGAGTCGACAAGAAGGCGCTGCGTGAGCTGGCCGACCGGCATCGCGTGCAGGTGGGCCGCGGCGTCGTGGCGCTGGGGACGAACCCGGAGCCGGAGCGCGGCATGCTGCTGGTGGCGGTCAGCCGCGACCTGGCGGGGAAGCTGGATGCCCGCTCGATCGTGGGAGAGATGGCCCGCGAGTTCGAGGGACGCGGCGGAGGCCGGCCCGACCTGGCGGAAGCCGGAGGAAAATCGAGCGCCGAGGGAATCCGCCGGGCGCTGGATCGCGTCGGGGAAGTGGTGCAGCGCCATCTGGAGGCGAGCAAGGAATGACGCGACGGGGCGTGGGGCGCACGGGCTGTCTGGGGGCGGCGCTGCTGGCCGTGGGGCTGGCGGTGCGGCTGGCAGGCGCCGAGACCATCTACTACCAGGTCGACAAGGAAGGCACGATGCGCATCACCAACGCGCCGGACGAGAAGGGATACCACGCGATGATGAACTCGGGAGGCCCGGGAAGCGCCACGGTTTCCGTCTCGGGTCCCTATGCCGAGCAGATCCGACGCGCCTCGAGCCTCTACGGCGTCGATCCGAACCTGGTGAGGGCGGTCATCGCCACCGAGTCGAACTTCGATCCGAAGGCTGTCTCGCCCAAAGGGGCGCGGGGACTGATGCAGCTCATGCCGTCCACCGCCCGACGCTTCGGCGTGGAGAACATTCACGATCCGCAGGAGAACATCCAGGGAGGCGTCCAGTACCTCCGGCATCTCCTGGACCTGTTCGGCGGCGATCTGGTCCTGGCTCTGGCTGCCTACAATGCCGGGGAGGGGGTGGTCCAGAGCCTTGGCAGGGTGCCGCAGTACCGCGAGACGCGTGACTACGTGGATCGGATCCTGGCGCGC
>DASTZC010000124.1 GCA_035764505.1 Candidatus Polarisedimenticolia bacterium | reverse complement strand
GCTGCTTCTCCGCCTGATCGATCCAGCCCGTGGGTGCTGGGGTCCCGGTCTGGCGGGTGGCGGGCGCCGCGCGTGCTGTCGTGGGTGTCGAGGCGCTTCCCGTTTCGGTGGATCGGGGCCCCTGGGGAGCCGCCGTGGTCGCGCCCCCCTGAACCGTGGCCAGGAAAAGCGTCGGGATGAGAACCAGGCAGGTCCACTCGGATGCGCCTCTCGCATGTCGTTTACGGGCCGATCGTGACCTGCTCTGCATGGGTGGGACCCCTTGGCCTCGTTTTCCAGCTCTCTCCAGAGCTGGCGAATTGTTGTGCCGGTCGCCTGGTCTTTGGCTTCCTACTGAGGAAAACGGAGGGCGAGGACGAAACCCGACACGAGGGAGACGAGGAAACGAGGGGGGAAGAGGCTCGAGAGGGGCTAGCGGGCGGCGGCGCCCGGCTGCGCGAGCTGGCGTGCGCTCCGGGTGTCCGGGTGATCGGGACCCAGAGCGTCCTGGAGGTTTTCGGCAGCCGACCGGAAGTCGGCGACAGCGAGGTCGTGCTTGCCTTCGGTTTGCAGAGCCTGGCCCAAAGCCAGATAGGCGTGGCCGAGATGGCTGGAAAAGGTCCCCGGCTTGATGCTCGCCTGGATCGAAGCCAGGGCGTGGCTCGCATCGGAGACGGCGGCTTCCGTCTGCCCGAGCTGCCGTTCCATGTCGGAGCGGTAGGTCAGATAGATGGGGACGAGCTCGGTCCCTTTGCGGCCGGCTTTTACCGAGGCCTCGGCGATGCTCAGGGACTGATTGATCAGCTCTAGCCCGGCGCTCGAGTCGCCGCGCGCCTCGGCGAGCAAGGCCTCCTCCGATAGCAGCGTCGCCAGTCCGATGTCCCCGGGCGGCAGAGCGCTCCGCATCTTCGGCTCCGCCTGGGTCAGCATGACCTGGGCGCCAGCCAGATCCCCGCCAAGGCGATCCACGGAGGCGCGCAGCAGCAGGGCTTGACTGGCGAAGGCCGGCGCTTCGTTCTTCAACGCGACATCGTAGGCATGCTGCGCCTCGGCTGACGCTCGTTTCAGCTGTCCGAGGTCCCGAAGCGCCTGGGCGTGGCCGATGAGCTGCCAGGGAATGACGTCGGGATCGTCTTCGCTGGTGCTGAACTCGACGATGGCACGGTGGATCAGCTTCTCCGCTTCCAAGGGACGTCCCAAGGTGTAGAGCGACACTCCCCACTTGTAGCGGGTTATATTGGCCATGCCCGTGCTGTCGCGTCCCAGATCGGTGAGCAACGCGCTCAGCCGCTCGTATTCGATGCAGGCCTCTCGATTTCGTCCCGCGGAGCGGAGTGCGTCGCCAAGGCCCTGTGAGACCAGCAGGTCAAAGGTTTCGGGATGAGTGGGCGCCTCTTTCAGCAGCTCCTGGGCCTGCTTCAGGCGCGCAATCGCTTCGTTCTGGTCGCCCATCGACCGGGAAACGTAGGATCCGTTCTGCAGGCAAAAGGCACGCTCGAAGGCGAATTGAGTTTCCCTTGGGAGCTCGTCGAGGCCTTCCCTGATCAGCGACTCTGCGCGGGGAAACAGGCTCTTGTCGGAGTTCACCGCCTTTTCGGCGACCGCATTCCCAAGGACGCAGGCTGCCTTCGCGCGCACCGATGGCTCCGACACGCCGCGGGAAATCTGATATGCCTCCTCGGCCATTCGCAGCGGTATTGCGGTGCCCTTCTCCCTGGGGTAGCGCCGGCTGACTGCGATGAGGATCTCCACGCGATTGGCCCGGTCTGTTCCCTGCCGGAGCCCGAGAATCTGCTCCGCGGAATCGAGAGCCTCCGGCTGAACAGGAGATGTATCGGCGAGCAGGTCGTCGAGATCGTTGATCGCTTCGGCGCGCGACCATTGGCGGAGCGCGAAATCGCGCTGTGCGCGGGCGGTCCTCGCCTCGATCAGGGTTCCCACGAGCCCTCCGATGGTCGCCACCAACGCGAGCGTCGCGAGCGCAACGACGGCACGATTTCGGCGCATGAACTTGCGCGTCCGGTAGACGAGCGTCTCCGCACGGGCGCTGATGGGCTCGTGCCGTAGGAATCGACGCAGATCATCTGCCAGGGCGGTTACCGAGGTGTAGCGCTCGGCAGGGTCTTTCTTCAGCGCCTTGGCCACAATCGTGTCCAAGTCGCCCCGCAGCGCGCGACTGAGCTTGTCGGGGCTGGTGGAGCGGCGGAAGGCATGGTCGGCCGTCGAATCAGGGCCGGCTCGGGGCGATCGAAGAACTTCGGACGGACGGGGCGGCTCGGTTTCCACGATGGCCTTGATCAGCTGGGCCGGGGGTCGAGGTCCCGGTCCCGCCGGGTGCTCTCCGGTCAGAAGCAGGTACAGCAGCACGCCCAAGGCATAGACGTCCGTAGCGGTCGTAATCGCTCCGCCGGTGACCTGCTCGGGCGCGGCATATTCGGGGGTCATGGCCACACCCCCCTCGCGAGTCAGGGGTTGAGCCGTATCGGCGGTCGCGTCTTCCGTCACCAGCTTGGCGATGCCGAAGTCGAGCAGCTTCACCCGTCCGTCGGCGGTGACCAGCACGTTCGAGGGCTTCAGGTCGCGATGGACGATCAGGTGCGCGTGGGCATGGGCCACGGCGGCGAGCACGTCGAGAAAGATGCGGCTCCTCGCCTCCACCCCAAGCCGCCGCTCGTCGCAGTAGCGGTCGATCGGCTCGCCGGCGACGTGCTCCAGGACGAGGTAGGGCTGTCCGCTCGGAGAAACCCCGGCGTCGATCAGATCCGCGATGTGGGGATGGGCGAGGCGGCCCAGAAGGATTCCTTCGCGCTTGAATCTCTCGCCGCCCGCCCCGTGAAGGGCGACCCTCGGAAACTTCACGGCTACCTGCCGCTGATAGCGCCCATCGCTGCGCCGCGCCAGCCAGACCGACCCCATTCCCCCTTCGCCGATGGAAGAGACCAGGGTGTAGGCGCCGACGGCGGTGCCCTCGAGGGCCGATGACCCTGGCAACGATGCCGGGGGTCGCCCCAGGAAGCCCTCGCTCGTCAGCGACCAGTACTCATCGAGCAGAGTCTGGACATCGGCGGCCAGAACCGGGTCCCGCGCTCGCAGATCCTTCAGCCAGGCCGCCCGCTCGGCCTCCTGCAGCTCGAGAGCGTGGTGGACGTTGGGTAAGGCGGCCTGCCAGCGGACCGGGTCGAAGGTGGACATGAGCTCCTACGACAGGTCGGCCCGGACGGTCCGGTGAAGGTAGAGGCGCGCCTCCCGCCACCGGCGCTGTACGGTCCGCTCGGTGATGTTGCGCATCGCCGCAATCTCCGCGAACGAGAAGCCGCAGAAGAACTTCAGATCGACGATCTCGGCGAGCGCCGGATCCACCTTCGACAATTCCTCAAGTGCCGAGCCGACCTTCATCAGCTCCTTGTCGTCGACGGCGTCCTCGGCCACGCTCGTGCTCAGGGTGGTGATCTCGAACTGTCCGCCGCGCTTGCGAGCCTGCCGATTGCGGGCATGATCGATGATCAGGTTGCGCATGACCCGTGAGGCGTAGCCGATGAAGCGGGCGCGATCAGGGAAGCTGGTGCTGCCTTCCTGCTCGGACATGTTGATGTAGGCCTGGTGCAGGAGAGTCGTCGTCCCCAGGCTCATGCCGGCGCCGTGACGCGCCAGCTCGCGTTGCGCGAGCCGATGGAGCTCGGAATAGAGGAGGCTGAAGAGGGCCTCGGAAGCAGGGCCATTGCCCTGCTCGGCGGCCGCGAACAGTGCCGCGATGTCCTGGCTCATGGGTGGAACGAGCGATCGGCGGCGCCGATCGGGCCGGCGGCGGACCTGCGTCTTGCCGCAGCGGTTTCCGGCGCGCGCCTTCCTCGGATCTGGAAAGGGTCGGCCAAGCTCAGCCCTCGCTGCTGAGAATCGCCTGGTTACCGGATCATAAATCTGGGATTTCGTTTGCTTGTAGGAATTCTACACGAAATAACCTTGCCCGTAAATTATTTCAGGCAGGGCTCTTAGGGGATGGCGCCGGCTGCTCGCCGCTCGGTTCGGGCGCGTCCAATCCGGCGGCGGCAATCACTTCCTCCTCCGCTTCCTTGGTCGACTCCATCTGCCGGATCTTCAGCAGCTGGATATCCTTCAACGAGCGGGTGGCGTCCAGCAGCTCCAGAATGTCGCCGCTTCCTTCGCGATAGGCTTCTTCCGCCATGCGGCGCAGGTCAGGAACAAAGCGGACGCGGTGCGCATCCTGGGAATCAACCGGCGAACGCTGTACCGGAAGCTGGTCGGGGCGGATGTGCCGCGCTCCCGCCGTTCCGGCAGCGATTGACCCGCCGCATCCGGCGGGATTCCTTCCGGTAGTTTCACTCCTTTCCTTCTTCCCGGCGCAGGGCCCACTCCACCTGGCTCAGGATTCCCCGCAGGATTCGCACCTCCCTGTCTTCCAGCCCGCTGCGGCCGAACAGCCGCCGAAGCGAAGCCATGATTCTCCCGGGATTGTTCTCGTGCAGGAACCCGATGCGCAGGAGGACCGATTCCAGCTGGCGGTAGAGCTCCTCCCTCGCCCGCAGGGTCGCCAGCTCGAGCGGCGCCTCGCCCGAAGGAAACTCGGAGGAGGCGCGGAAAAGCTCGTATCCGACCAGCAGAACCGCCTGCGCCAGATTGAAAGAGGCGAAGCCGGGATGGGCCGGAATGGTGAGAAGGACGTCACAGCGGTCCACGGCATCACCATCGAGGCCGTCTTTTTCCGATCCAAAAAGAAGGGAAACTTCCTGGCCCTCTGCGCGTGGAAGGACTTCCCGGATCCAGGCTGTCGGCGCCAGCAGCGGCGATCGATCCTGGCCGGCCCGCCGGGTCGTCCCAACCACCATCCGCGAGCCGCCGACCGCCGCTTCCAGGGTGTCGAAGACTTCGGCGCGCTCGACGAGATCGCGGGCCTCCATCGCCGGCCGCACGGCAGCCGCGCAGAGGTGATCGACGGGGCGCACCAGCACCAGGCGGGAGAGGCCGCAATTCTTCATGGCACGTGCCGCCGTCCCGATGTTCTCCGGCAGGCGCGGCTCGACGAGGACGACCCGGAACTGTCCGAGGTCGAGCGACTTCACCTCGCCCCCTTCCCCTCCGCGGCAGGAGGGATCAGCACGCTGCCCGCCGGGTCGTGCCGCCGGCGCCTCTGATGGGCCGTGTCGCGGTCTTTCGTCGCATAGCAGTAGAGGCAGCCGTGGGGGCAGCTGTCGTAGGCGCCGATGTCGTACGAGCGGCTGCAGCCGCATTGCTCGCGCGTCGGGCCGGCCGCGGTGCCGAGCGCGAGGTCGGGCCAGATCGCGAGGATCGCCTCCCGATCGATGCAGCGGGCCTTCTCGACCCGGCCTTCTACGAGATCGTCGCTGCAGCAGGCCGCCAGCGTGATGCCGCGGGCTGCGGCGATTTCCGCCAGCTCGCCGGCCAGCTCGCGCCGCTCTTCCGGCCCCACGGACGGCAGCGGCACCTCCTGCCGCGCGAAGCTTCGCCGCAGCTTGCCGTAGATCTGCGTGAAGCTCACGCTGCAGCGGCGGGTCGCCCCTTGCAGGGAATCAGCCAGATGCGTGAAATTCTCGAGGTGGAAACTCCGGTCGCAGGATTCGGTGACCAGGATGGGATCGTAGCGCCACAAAACCCGATCCGGTCCGATCTCCGTCGCCAGAGCATGCATCTGCGCGATGGCGGCGCGTGCCGACGGGACATGCGACTCGTAGCGCCGAGGCAGAGAGGTCAGCGTGAAGTGGATGAGGAAGCGGTGCCCGCGCGCCGCCAGCTCGGGCAGGTGCTTGCGCATCGGTGCGAAATTCCGTGTCCAGAAGACGATGGCGGCCGTATCGCAGGGTTGCAGGGAAACGGTGGCGACGGCGCCGCTATAGGGATTCAGCCAGGAAGCAGACCCGCGGCGGATGCGCTCCATGAACCAGTCGCTGTAGAAGGCGGGGATGTCGGTGCGGCGGCTGGCGGAGATGAGGTGCATCGCTCATGCCGTCCACGTCCGGGAGCCGTAGTAGCCTTCGACGCGCAGCCCGGTATCCCGTCGCACCCGCTCGACGATGCCATCCACTTCCTCGTCAGTCAGGGGCTCCACCTCGGAAGTCGGCGGCTTGCGGGCCACCGTGTAGATCTGCACCAGCTTGATGCCCCCGCCCTGGTCCAAGATATTCCGCAGCTTCACGGCGTACGCCTCGATCTCCGGCTCGGAAGGGCCTTCTCCGCTCAGTTTCAGGAACAGGCTCTGGATCACGAGGGGCCGGATGCGCGCCGCCTCCAGCAGGTTGGCGAGAATCTTCGCGAAGCGGGCTCCGCCCGGGACGCAGACGAGCTCGTAGTAGGCCTCGGTCCCGGCGTCGAGCTTCGCCCAGATCTCGCCGTCGCTGCGGTCCAGCACCGCCAGCGCTTCCTTGACCGCCGGCCGATCCAGCACCGTCGCGTTGGTCAGCACGGCAATCTTCAGCCCCTGCAATCCCAGCCGCTCCTTCAATGAGACAACCTGCCCAACCACCTCCAGGAACCGAGGATAGGTCGTCGGCTCTCCGTCTCCCGCGAAGCTGATGTCGGCCAGGCGGCGCCTCCCGGCCGGTACGTCGGCAAAGCGCGGCTCGCCGAACAGCGTGCCGTCCTTGCCGCGGCGCAGGACCGCCTCCAGCTCCTCCAGCAGCCGGATCTCGTCCACCTCCCGCAGCGCGGGAGGCGTGGTCCGGTCCACCTGGCAGTAGATGCAGTCGAAATTGCAGATCTTGTCGGGATTGAGGTTGATCCCGATCGAGATGCCGCGCGCCCGCCGCGAATGAACGGCGTAGACGTAGCGGTTCTCGCCCAATTGCCTCGGGTGGAGGCTCATGCTGGATGGCTTGTCGCTCATATCTGGAAGAATAGCACCAATGCCGAGCCGGTCGCGCGGTCTCGAAGCAACCCAGGCGTTCGACAAGGGGGCCCGGCGCCATTACACTCTCCCCCCGTGAACGGCCCATCCATCTTCCTCAGCGGCGTCACCGGCTTCATCGGCAAGCGTCTTCTCCCCCTGCTCCTGGCGGAAGGCAAGCGCATTCATGTCATCGTGCGCGATCCCGCGAAGCTGCGCATGCCGGAAGGGGCGCCGCTGCGCATCTTCAGCGGCGACATCGCCGATCCCGGCGTCGTGACCCGGGCGATGGAGGGGTGCGAGGCCGGTTACCACCTGGCGGCGCAAGTCCAGAGCGGCCGTCCCGCCGCCGACTACGAGCGCAGCAACGTCATCGGAACGCGCAACGTCCTCTCCACCGCCAAGGCGATGGGGGTGCAGCGGCTCGTCTACTCCTCGTCGATCATCGTTTATGCCAACGATACTGCTGAGATGAAGGACGAGTCGTCGCGGGTCGGCGGCGAGACGTTCCTGAGCGACTATCACCGGACCAAGTACTACGCCCACCTGGAAGCCGCCCGCTTCGCCGCCGAGGGGCTTCCCGTCGTTCCGGTGATGCCCGCCTCGGTCTTCGGGCCGCACGATCCTTCCGACGCGAACCGCGTCTTCACCTGGTGCCGCCGATTCAAGCATGGCTGGGTGCCGCACTGGCTGCCGGAAGGAGGCCGCACGGTGCTCAACGTGGTCTACGGCGAGGACGTGGCGCGCGGCATCCTGCTGGCCATGCACCGCGGAACGCCGGGAGAAGGCTACATCCTGGGCGGGGAGAACATCTCCATACGCGACCTGCTGGGGCGCATCGGCTCCCTGGCCGGCGACTCCCGCCCTTTCAAGAGCTTTCCCGTCGGCCCGCTCGTGCCGCTGGCGGCGCTCTCGGAGGGCATCGCCAAAATAACAAGGACCAGGCCGCTCCTGAGAAGCGGCCTGGTCCGTTCGATGCGTCTCGCCTGGGCTTTTTCGTCCGACAAGGCCCGCCGCGAGCTCGATTACACCGTCACGCCTTTCGAAGCGGCGCTGAAGGCGACTTTCGAGAGCGCCTGAGCGGCTCCCTCCTCAGAGGTTCTTCGCGACCACCGTCTCCAGCTCCTTGATCTGCTTGGAGCCGTCGGTCACCACCGCGCTGAACTTCACGTTGTTGTCCTTGTCGCCGAACATGACGGTACGGCTCTGGCTGACCTTGTAGTAATTCTCGAAAATCTGGTAGCCGGGGTTGTCCTTCCCCTGGGCCTTGTAGACGGCGTCGGCATTCTCCGCAATCACCAGCGGGAAGGTGATCTTGTTCTCTTCCTTGATCTGCTTCAGCTTCGTCAGCGCCGCGGCCGGGTCGGACACCGGCGACGCTTTGCCGTC
>DASTZC010000123.1 GCA_035764505.1 Candidatus Polarisedimenticolia bacterium | reverse complement strand
GATCCGCTCGGAGCGATCCTGGATCCCTCCGAGCGTCTCCATGAATCTGGCCAGCTTCTCGGGAATGTCCGCCATCGGCTTTCCGGCGGCTACTTCTCGATCGGGACCCCGACCAGGTTGCCCCATTCGGTCCAGCTGCCGTCGTAGTTCCTGACCTTGGGATAGCCGAGCAGGTAGGTCAGGACGAACCAGGTGTGGCTGCTGCGCTCACCGATGCGGCAGTAGACAATCACATCGTCATCCTTCTTGAGACCCTTCTCCTTCTCGTAAATCGCCCGCAGCTCCTCGGCGCTCTTGAAGGTGTGGTCGTCCGGATTGATGGCCCGGCCCCACGGGATGCTGGCGGCGCCCGGGATGTGGCCGCCGCGCAACGCCCCCTCGTTGGGGTAGTCGGGCATATGAAGCCGCGTGCCGGCATACTCCTCGGGGCTGCGCACATCCACCAGCGGCCGGCGCGACTGCACGTGCGACAGGACCTGCTCGCGGAAGGCGCGGATGCGCGCGTCGTCGCGCTCCGGCGCCCGGTAGGTGGTGGCGGCATACTTGGGGACTTCCTTGGTGGTCGGCCGGCCTTCCTTCTCCCACTTCAGAGAGCCGCCGTCCATCACCTTGGCGTTGGTGTGGCCGAACAGGTGGAACACCCAGAAGGCATAGCAGGCCCACCAGTTGTTCTTGTCGCCGTAGAAGACCACGGTGGTGTCGCGGGTGGCGCCGATGCGGCTCATGAGGGCTTCGAATCCGGCTCGGCCGAGATAATCGCGCCGCAGCGGATCGTTGAGATCCTTGGTCCAGTCGACCTCCACCGCTCCCGGGATGTGCCGCGCCGGGTAGAGCAGCGGGTCCTCATTCGATTCGACGATTCGGACGTTCGGGTCGTTACTGTGCTGCGCCACCCAGTCGGTGGACACGAGCACGTCCGGTCTGAAATAGCCTCGATCCTTGATATCGGTCATCGTCCCGTCCTCCTTGCATGAACACGGAGCGTGTGCCGCCGACCGGCGCTCAGCGCATCCGCATGTGAATCTCGCTGCCGTTCTTCTCGAATCTCACCTCGTCCATCAGCCGGTTGATCAGGTAGATGCCGCGGCCGTGGGTCGCGAACAGCTCCTCGCCGTCGACGGGCGTCGGAATGCGCTGCGGGTCGAAGCCGGGGCCCGGGTCCCTCACCACGATCAGCAATCCGCGATCCTCGTCGCAGCTGACGCAGAACTGGATCTTCTGGGAGGGATCTCCCTTCGCCCCGTGGATGATGGCGTTCGCCAGCGCTTCGCGCAGGGCTGTCTCGACCTCGAACTCGCGTCCGGCGGCGCAGCCGATCTTGCGCGCGATCGCCATGACGCCCTCGACGACCGGCGTGATCTCGCCGACGTCGGCCCGGATGGTGCTCTCGAATTGCAGGATGAGGGCTTTCGAGTCGAGCCCGCAGGCGGGCTCCGGCCCTTCGGCGCGCATGCGATCCTCCTGGAAGAAAAAAGATGAAGGATTCTAGTGCACAACGCGGCGGGCCGCAAGACTCTCCGGCGGGCGCGGCGAATCGGGACTGTGTTATGGTGCCGCCCATTCGGGAGAGCGCAGCGTGTGGATTGACCTGCTCGCCGGACGCTGTCCGTATTGCCGGCGGGGGCGCGTGTTCCGGGGCTGGATCGCCATGAACGAGACCTGCCCCGGCTGCGGCACCCGGTTCGAGAAGGAGCCGGGCTACTTCGTGGGCGCCATGTACTTCAGCTATTTCCTGGCGGTGCCCACCTTTGCAGGCCTCGTCCTCCTCTTCGCCAGGCTTCTCGCTGGAAAGCCTCAGAGCTGGACCTTCGCGGCCGCCCTGGCCGTCTTCGTCCCGATGGGGCCGCTGTTCTTCCGTGCCTCGAGGCTGATGTGGCTCTACTTCGACGCCTTTCTGCAGAAACGCCGGGGCTGACGGGAACCTTTCCGGCGTCCCGAGCGTATCCAGGCCTGTCTGTAAATCCCAATCGACGGAGGAACCCTTGAATCCGAGACGACTTCTCCTGACCCTCTCCGCCGCGGCGCTCGTCGCGTCGGGGCTGCAGGCCGCTCCGGGGGCCGCCGGAACCGCCCCCGCGGCCAAAGCGCCTGCCAAGCCCGCGGCGCCCGCCGCCGTGAAGCCGGCCGCGCCCGCCTGGATCGCCCGCAGCAACGAGTATTCGCAGATGCCGCTCAAGGTCATCGCTCGCTTCAACCCGGAAGGAGCCGCGCGGGCCGGCGTCGAGGGGCTCGACGCGGAGGTCATCGATCTGAAGCCGAAGCTGACCGAGCGCTTCCGCGCCGCCATCGAGGAGGTCAAGAAGACCCTCGAGTCGGAGATGAAGGCGGAAAAGGATCCGGCGGTGCGGCAGGATCTGCAGATCCTGATCGACAGCGCCGACGACGCCGCGAAGGGGATCGAGCTCGCCCAGAAGTACACCCTCCCCTACATCAGCGCGACGCAAATCGCCTACCAGGGGATCCGCGGGCTGCTGGACGACCAGATCGATCCGAGCCGCTATCCCGCGGCGCTCGTGCGTCTCAAGAAGTATGCCGGACTGGAGCCGGGGACCACCCCGCTGACCCAGCTGGCGATGGATCGCACGCGCGAGCGACTCTCCGTCCCCGGGCTGCAAGGCCCCATCAAGGCGGAGATGGAGCGCGACTTCGGCGACGACGAGACCTACGTCAAGGAGATTGGCGAGCTGTTCGCCAAGTACAAGGTTGCCGGCTACGAGGAGCCCTACGCCCGGTTGAAGCAGCAGCTGACGGACTACGACGCGTTCCTGCACAAGGAGGTGTTGCCCCGCTCGCGCGAGGACTTCCGGCAGCCCCAGGAGCTGTACGCCTTCTCCCTCAAGCAATACGGCAACGACATGCCGGTGGAGGAGATGGTCTCGCGCGCCAAGGTGGCCTACATGGAGATCCGCAACGAGATGCGGGCCCTGGCGCCGCTGGTGGCGAAGCAGGAGAACATCGCGGGCACCGATTACATCGACGTCCTGCAGACGCTGAAGAAGAAGCAGCTGGTGGGCGAGGCGATCCTGCCGCACTACAAGGACCGCATCAAGCAGCTGGAGGAGATTGTTCGCAAGGAAAAGACCGTGACCCTGCCCGAGCGCGAGATGCGCATCCGCATCGCCAGCGAGGCGGAGGCGGCCGCGATCCCGGCGCCCAACATGCGGCCTCCCAGGCTGCTGGGAAACACCGGCGAGATGGGAGAGTTCATTCTGCCACTCAACATCCCCTCCAAGGACGGCAAGCTGTCGTTCGACGATTTCACCTACGAGGCCGCCTCCTGGACTTTGACCGTTCACGAAGGTCGGCCGGGACACGAGCTGCAGTTCGCCTCGATGATCGAGAAAGGGGTGTCGATCCCGCGCATGCTGTTCGCCTTCAACAGCGTCAACGTGGAGGGCTGGGCGCTGTACATGGAGGCCGAGATGAAGCCCTACATGCCGCTCGCCGGACAGCTCGTCTCCCTGCAGAACCGGCTGCTGCGGGCCGCGCGCGCCTTCCTCGACCCGGAGCTGCAGCTGGGCAGGATCCAGCCCGAGGACGCCATGCGCATTCTGACCAAGGAGGTCGGAGAGTCGGAGGCGATGGCGACGCAGGAGGTGCAGCGCTACACCTTCCGCTCTCCCGGCCAGGCCCCCTCCTACTTCGTCGGCTATTCCCGGCTGATGGAGGTGCGCGAGGATGTCGAGCGGGCGCTCGGCGGCCGTCTCGACGTGCAGAAGTACCACGATTTCATCCTGTCCCAGGGCCTGGTTCCCCCCAAGCTCCTGCGGCAGGCGCTGCTGGAGGATTTCGTTCCGGCCCAGAAGAAGGCGATCGCCGCAGCGGCAGCCGCCGCCGGAGCGAGTGCCGCCTCCTCGAAGTAGTGGCGCCTTATCGGGTTTGGCAGGGACACCCTTGCACGCGGCGGCCGGAGAACGGCCGCGCGTGACCGGCACTTCATCTCGGCCGCTTCGGCAGAGGTGCATGAAAAGCTCGCAGACTGCTATCATTTGGCTGTGTCATTCCAGCTCAGCTCATGAGGAGGGGGAGTCTGCCGATGGATAGGAGACTGTGGAGTGTCGTTCTGGCGGTGTTGCTCGCCGCCACGCTCGGGCAGACCTTCGGCGTCCCGACCCAGGTCGCGCCGGCAGCCAAGGGAGCTGCGGCCGCCAAGGGGATGCTGGAGGTTACCTACTACTACCTGCCCGGCTGAATGGTCTGCGCCAAGCTGAAACCCGCCGTGAGCGGTCTCGAGCAGGAATTCCCGGGGAAGGTGAAGGCGGCGAACGTCGATGCCTCGACGGAACCGGCGAAGAAAGCGATCCAGGAGCTGGGATTCAAGACCCACGGGCTAGTCATCCGCGACGCCCACGGCAAGGCGGTCTTCAAGCAGCCGGACCACACGGTGAACCTGGATGAGGCGCGTAGCGCGCTCGAGAATTTGATCAAGACAAAGTGAGCAGAGGCACCCTTTCACGCGGCGGCTGAAGAGCGGCCGCGCGTGAAGGGCCGACACTTGATCTGGGGGAAGCTGAAAGGGCCGGGTTGCCCCGGCCCTGCTTGGTTCGTTCACGTTCATCGCGGGCGCCCGCGTGACTAGAGGGTCGCCGCGTCTCCATCATCCGTTTCCTTGTCATCCGCGCCTTCAGAATCGTGGCAGTCAACCTCGTGGTGACCGCCCTCATGCACGTGGGTGCATCCCCAGCCGCCGCTCCCGTCCGGATCGCCCGTGGCATACTCGGCGGCGCTCTGGATCTTACGCAGCACCGAGCGTGCGGTGGAGAGCGGCATCGTCACGTGCACCTCGTCCCCACGATCGTTCACGTCGATGACCACCCTGCCGTCCTCAATCCTGATCCGCACGTGCTCGTCGCGGCCCTCGACCTCAACCAGCGTGCAGTCGGGGAGCCTGGAGATCTCCTGCAGCGCCGCCTCGACCACCGGCAGGTGCCGCTTCGCTTCCAGGGGCATGTGCCGGCCAATCTCACGCGCCGGGATAAAGGCCAACGCGGCGGGAACGATCGCCCCCGGCACCATCAGGTGGATGTGATCCCCACCATCCCGATGCTCGTCCACCGAGACCCGGATCATCCCCTGGCTGAGGACGAAGCTGCCGGCCAGAATCGTCGCCACGCCCGCGGCGGCCAGCATCCCTCCGGGAAGGGAGATCCCGCGCTCGTTGCCCAGAAGCTTTCGCATGGCGGCCTCGCTATTCCGACTCGTTGCGCGAGTCGACCCAGATCCGGACCTTGCTGTCCTTGTCGTCCACGGTCACCAGGACGCCGTCACCATGCTCGCCGAGCGCGCGGATTCCCGCCGCCAGATCGATCTCGTCCTTGGATCCCGACAGCATGGCATCGACCACCGCGAAGGGGATCTTGGCATCCACCCGGGTGCCGCCCGATTTCCCTTCGCGGACCTTGGCCAGCAGGTAGCCGCCCTGCTTCGCCACCTGAACCTGGTCCTTCGAGCCTTCCACCGTGACGAAGTTCCCGTCCTTGGTGTCGCGCAGCGCCACCAGGATTTTTCGCAGGTCGATGTCCTTGACGGGGGAATCGCCGCCATCCATCTCGATGCGCACCTTCCCATTATGGAAGTTGTCCACATCAATGGCGGGAAGGACCGCCTCGGCCAGGGAGAGCGGAATGTTCACATGGACCCTTTCCCCATCCTCGCCGGTCCCGTCTTCAACCCTGACGTGCAGCCACTTGTCGCTCGTCGATTTGGACCCGGATTTCGCCGACGCGGCGCAAGCCACGCCGATCGCCAGGGCCAGGATTCCCGCCACTGCCAGCGCTCGCTTCATGGGATGACCCCCCTTGTGGATTAGTCCGTTCTGGGGCTAGGTACGGAGAGCGGCCGGTGGAAGTTCCTGAAGCAGGGAGGAATTTGCTATCTTTCGGCCCCCGAAGCTCCGGCCCCTTGAACGGGCGGCCCGGAATCCCTGGGGGGAGCCCGCTTGATTTCTGCTGATTTCGACGGCTTTCGTCCCGCTCCCTACCTTCCCGGCAGGCACCTTCAGACGATCGTGCCGGCCTTCTTCCCTCCTTCCTGGCCCCCAAGGGAAAGCGAGACCTTGCAGGTGGAGGCGGCGCCTGGAAATCGCCTGCTGCTGCGGGTGGATCGTCCGGCGGCGCCCCGCGGGACCCTCGTCCTGGTCCATGGTCTGGGAGGCTCCGCCGATTCGGGCTACATGCGGCGCACCGCGTCGCTGGCCCTCTCACGGGGCTGGATCACCGTCCGCGTCAACCTGAGGAACTGCGGAGGGACCGAGGCACTCGCGCGGACGCTCTACAACGCCGGGCAATCGGACGATGCCGGAAGCGTCCTGGAATCGCTGGCTGAGGCGGGGTTTGCCCGACCCTTTACGATCGTGGGATTCTCCCTGGGGGGCAACCTGGTCCTCCGTTACGCCGGGATGGCCGGCGGGCGCTGCCACGCCGCGGCGATCGCCGCCGTCAACCCCCCGGTCGATCTGGAAGCCAGCGTGCGCAGCCTGGAGCGCTGGAACAACGCCGTCTATCACGGCTATTTCACCTGGCGCCTGTGCAGCCTCCTGCGGCGCATCCGCCGGGTCCGGATAGTTCCCGGGCCGGCCGCCGACCCTTTGCGAATCCGATCGGTCCGGCGTTTCGACGAGCTGTTCACCGCTCCCGATGCCGGCTATGCATCGGCCGATGACTACTACCGGCACGCCAGCGCCGCCCCGTTTCTCGAAACGATCGCCGTTCCGACCCTGATTCTCTCCTCCCGGGACGATCCCTTCGTCCCCGCCGAGATCTTCCGATCGGCGCGCGAAGCGTGTCCCCGTCTGACCCTGGTGCAGCCGGGCCGCGGGGGCCATGTCGGTTACTGGCAAGCCCATCCGCCCCGCTTCTGGGCCGGCTGGGCGGTGCTCGAGTATCTGGAGGAGGTGCTTGGGTGGTCCGAAAGACCCGCCGGAGGAAACCCGGATGCAATCTCCCGCGTATTCTAAGGAGAAAATGGCCGGGTTCGGTGTGCCTCGAAACGCCTTAGTTCCGGCCGCATAGAGACTTAGCGTCAGAAATACCGCCGGAGGGGCTCCCCCGCCTGATGGAAGCTTCTTTTCTGCGCCTGGCCCGATGGGTGCCAGGAGCCGGCTTGTCCCGGGACCCACACTCAAATCGGGCATTTTCCCTCTAGGAGCATTCCTGTGCGCCCAACTCTCCCGCTGCGGGTCGCCGCGCTTGCGCTGGCTCTGGCCTGCACTCCTCTCACCTTTCCGACGTCGCTCCCGGCCGCGCCGCCCGATCCCCCCGACGGCTTCTACCGTTATCCCACCATCGGCGGGGGAACGGTAGTGTTCGCGTCGGAAGGAGATCTCTGGAAGGTGCCGGTGGCGGGGGGGACGGCGATGCGGCTGACCGCCTATGAGGGAGAGGAGAAGTTCCCGCGCCTGTCCCCCGACGGCGCCTGGATCGCATTTACCGCCCAGTACGAGGGTAACGACGACGTCTACGTGATGCCGGTTTCCGGCGGCGAGCCGCGCCGCCTCACCTTCCATCCGATGCCCGACCAGGCGCTGGGATGGACGCGGGACGGCAAGATCCTCTTCCGCAGCCGGCGCGACACCCCGCACAACGACTTCCGCGTCTACAGCATCCCGCCCGAAGGAGGCATTCCGTCGCTGGTGCCCCTCGAGCCGGCCGCCTGGATCAGCTACGAGCCGAACGGCAAGCGGATTGCCACGCAGAAGATCGGCCTCGAGTTCCACAACTGGAAGCGCTACAAGGGGGGCGAGGCGGAGCAGATCTATGTCGGGACGCTGGAGCCGCTCTCCTTCACCGAGGTAACCCAATACGAAGGCAAGGACGCTTTCCCGATGTGGGCCGACGACGGCCGCATCTATTTCGTCACCGATCGCTGGGGCCGGCCGAACCTCGCTTCGATGAAGCCCGACGGCGGCGACGTCAAGCGCCTCACCGACTTCGAGGATTACGACGTCCGCTGGCCCTCGATGGGAGACGGGAAGATCGTCTACCAGCACAAGATGGATCTCTGGAGCTTCGACCTGGCCTCCGGAAAGAATCAGCAGATCCCGGTGCAGCTGCCGACCGATCGCCTGCAGATCCGCGAGCGTTTCGTCGACCCGATGGAGACGCTGACCTCGTGGGGCCTTTCCAAAGACGGCGAGCGGATCGTCCTGGAGACTCGCGGCGACCTCTTCGTGACGCGCACCCACAAGAAGGGGCTGATCCGGCGGATCACCGAGGACAGCGCCGACCGCACCAAGTTCCCCTCCTTCTCCCCCGACGGCAAGACGATCGCCGCCTGGACCGAGGTGGACGGGGAGGAGCAGCTGATGCTGCACTCCGCCGACAACAGCGCGCCGCCGCGCCAGATCGGCAAGGTCGAGCCGGGCTGGCACTTCCCGCCCATCTGGTCTCCCGACGGCAAGAAGCTCGCCTGGGGCGACGAGAAGTACCGGCTGATGGTGACCGAGGTCCCCGGCGGCGACACCGTCGTGGCGGATCACGCGTTGAACGAGATCAACACCTACGAGTGGTCGCCGGACAGCCGCTACCTGGCCTATGACGCCGCCCTGGAGAACCAGTTCAACGAGGTGAGGATCTGGGACTCCCGGGAGAAGAAGGTCCATCCCATCAGCGATCCGATGTTCAACTCCTACTCCCCCACCTGGGACCCGGAGGGGAAGCTCCTGTACTACCTGAGCGACCGCTTCATCAACCCGTACCTGGATCGGTTCGAGGCGCGCTTCATCGTGCAGAAGTCGACCCTGCCGGTGGCGGTGGCGCTCACCGCCGACGGCAAGCTCCCCTTCGCTCCGCGCAGCGACATCGACGCGAAGAGCGACGAGAAGAAAGACGAGGAAGGCGAAGACAAGGAAGGGAAGGACGACGACAAGAAGGACGACAAGAACGGCAAGAAGGAGAAGGAAGACAAGAAGAAGGACGCCGAGAAGGAAAAGAAGGTCGAGCCGATCAAGATCGACTTCGACGGGCTCGCCGATCGCATCGTCCTGGTGCCCGCCGAGCCGGGGACCTATTTCGGGCTCAAGGCGGTCAAGGGAAAGCTCCACTTCCTCGGCTTCGAGAACACCGGGATGAAGCCCCCTTCCGGCGATGACGACGAGCAGGAAGGGCGCGGCACGCTGCACACCTACGACATCGAGAAGGAAAAGCTCTTCCGCATCGCCGGCGGGGTGCGCGGCTACGACGTCTCGGGGGACGGCAAGGTGCTGGTCTACCGCACCTCCGGCGGCTTCTTCCGGGTGGAGGCCGGTGCCACCAGCGCGCCGAAGGGTGACGATGCGGAGGACGACAAGGTCGCATTGGGAGGATGGAGCATCCGCATCGACCCGCGTCAGGAATGGAAGCAGATGCTGCACGAAGCCTGGCGGCTGCAGCGCGATTTCTTCTACGACCCCAAGATGCACGGCGTCGACTGGAACGGCGTCTGGAAGCAGTACGGGCCGCTCGCCGATCGCATGGGATCGCGTGATGACCTGGAGGACCTGCTGGGAGAGATCCTCGGCGAGCTGAGCGTCGGGCATGCCTACCACTCCCCGGGCGACCTGCGCCGCGGCAAGACGGTGGGAACGGGGCTGCTGGCGGCCGATCTCGACTACGACGCCGGCAGCGGCTTCTGGAAGATCCGGAAGATCTACCGCGGCAACTATCCCCTGGTCGAGACCTCCTCCCCTCTCGCCCGTCCCGACCTCAAGGTGGAGCCGGGAATGTGGCTGGTGGCGGTGGACGGCAAGGCGCTGACCAAGGGCGAGGACTACCTGCGGCGCTTCGCGGGGCGCGCCGGCCGGGAAGTGGAGCTGTCGATCAACGACAAGCCCTCCCTGGAAGGGGCGCGGCGCATCGTCGTGAAGCCGGTGGGCAACGACACGCCCATCCGCTACGCCACCTGGGTGCGGGAGAAGCGCGAATACGTCGACAAGGCCAGCGGCGGCAAGATCGGCTACCTGCACCTGTACGACATGGGAGGCAACGGATTGCAGCAGTTCTCCCGCGACTTCCCGCCGCAGTGGAAGAAGCAGGGCTTCATCATCGACGACCGCTGGAACCACGGAGGCTTCGTGGCACCGATGATCGTCGCCCATCTCGACCGCAAGCTCTTCTCGATCGGCGGGACGCGCTACGGCAACATCGGCACCTATCCGGATCGCGCCTCGAACCGCTACATGGCCGTCCTGATCAACCGCCAGGGCGGCAGTGATTGCGAGACGCTGGCCCAGGAGTTCAAGGACTTCAACCTGGGGCCGGTCATCGGCACGCGCACCTGGGGCGGTTGGATCGGCATCCGCGGCGACAAGGTGTTCCGCGACGGCGGCGTCACCACCCAGCCGGAGTTCGGGGGCTGGGACCCCGCCGGGCGCGTCTGGCAGATCGAAGGTCACGGCGTGGATCCCGACGTGGTGCTGGACCTGGGGCCGGACGGATTGATTCACGACAAGGACGCGCAGCTCGACTACGCCATCAAGGACCTCATGGGCAAGATCGCCAAGGATCCGCACACTCTGTCGGCGCCTCCGTCCATCGTCCCACGTCCCCTCGTGCCCACAAAGTGACGCCGGAGCAGGCCTGCGGGCCTATTAAGATGTAGGGCCGCCGGACTACGTTTTGGTGATCTGCTTGATCGCTCGGGAGTCGGGAATCTAGGTTTCCCGGGAGGAGTGAAGTCCATCTCCTCGACGGGAGACCCCATGACCAAGAAGATCGCAGCCGGAATCGTTTTTGCCGCCGTGGCGCTGATCGCCTTCAACTACGTGTCCACGGGCGAGATCACCCTGATTCCGACGACACCGCTGTCGGCGGAAGCGCGCCAGCTGGGCCAGCTCCACGACCGCTTCGTGGCGGCGACCCATCACCTCAATCAGGCGGAGAAGGCGGCGGGCGCCACCGGATTGGACACCAGCTCCGACGCGCAGGCGGCCCTGGCCGAGCTCGATTCGATCGAGCATGATCTGAAGGAGCTGAAAGGAAAGACGATCGCCAGCGAGGAGATCGTGAAGATCGATCAGATTCTCGCCGACATCGCCAAGATCCGCGGCCACTGATCCCGGGTCATTACTTTCCCGATCGAACCCTCCCCGCCGCGCCGGCAGTCAAGCTGCCGGCGCGGCGTTTTTTCGTCCTTTTGACCACGCGTACCGTCGGAGTGGGCGCGGGAAACTTTCCCCCAGCCGCCTCCGTACCTTTCATGGGGGAGCGGTGAGGGACCGGAGGTCGGTTGTGCGACTTCCGGCCACAGCGTAGAGTGACACGGCCATGAACCACTCCCTGCAGCCCGGAAGCTCGCTTTCCCACTATCGCGTGATCTCACCGCTCGGCGCCGGCGGCATGGGCGAGGTCTACGTCGCCCAGGACACCTCCCTCGAGCGGGCGGTGGCCCTCAAGATCCTTCCTCCAGAGCTGATGAAGAGCGAGGAGCGGGTCCGGCGCTTCATCCAGGAGGCCAAGTCGGCCTCCTCCCTCAGCCATCCGCACATCGTCACCATCTACGAGATCGGCAAATCCGAGGTGCGGGGAAGCGACGCGGGCGACGCCATGGCGGCCCCGGGGCCGGGGATCCACTTCATCGCCATGGAGCTGATCAGCGGCGAGACGCTGAAGCAGAAGATCCACCAGGAGAAGACCGACCTCAAGGCGCTGCTGCGCTATCTGGCGCAATCCGCCGACGGCTTGGCCAAGGCGCACGCCGCCGGCATCGTGCACCGCGACCTCAAGCCCGAGAACATCATGATCTCGCGCGACGGCTACGCCAAAGTCCTCGATTTCGGTCTGGCGAAGCTCACGGAGCGGCGCGAGACCGGGGGCGATCCGAACAACGCGCTGACCGCGACGCGCGAGCAGACGCGCGACGGGGCGGTGATGGGGACGGTCGCCTACATGTCTCCGGAGCAGGTGCAGGCCCGTCCCGTGGACCACCGCTCCGACATCTTCTCGTTCGGCGCCATTCTCTACGAGGCTGCCACGCGGTCGAAGCCGTTCCTGGCCGATTCCGACGTCGAGGTGATGCACAAGATCCTGCGCGACACGCCGGCGCCGATCGAGCAGAAGAACCCCGAGGTTCCCTCCGAGCTGCGCCGCCTGATCCGCCGATGCATGGCGAAGTCGCCCGACCAGCGGCTGCAGTCGATGAAGGACCTGGCGATCGAGCTGAGCGAAATCGCTGACGAGTACGATACGCTGTCGCGCGCCTCGGCCACGCACGCCTCCGGCTCTTCCGTCTCGTCACCCGCGCTGGATGCCGCCGCCCGCAAGACTCCCACCGCGCGCCTGGCCCTGATCGCCGCGCTGGTGATCGGGGCGGCCGGTGTAGGCTTTGGCATCTACAGCTGGATGCAAGGTCGCGGAGGAGTTCGCACCGCCAGTCACGCCGACACCATGCAGATGACCCGCCTCTTCGGCTCTGACGCGCTGCGCAATGCAACCATCTCCCCCGACGGAAAATATGTGGCCAGCGTGCACTACGATCAGGCCGGCTTCGGCGTCTGGATACGGCAGGTGGCCACCGGCAGCGACGTGGAAGTGGTGAAGCCCCTGCCCACGCCGTTTCCCGGGATCACCTTCTCCCCGGACGGCAACTTCATCTACTACGTGAACCAGGAGACCTCGGGCCCCGGGTATTCGATTCTCTACCAGGTTCCGGCGCTGGGAGGGATGGCCCGCAAGCTCCTGTTCGACATCGACTCGGGGGTCAGCTTCTCCCCCGACGGCCGCCGCCTCGCCTTCATCCGCGGCTATCCCCAGACCCGGGAGAACGTCCTGCTCGTCGCCAACTCCGACGGCACCGGCGAGCGGCGCGTGGCCTCGCGCAAGTCTCCCGACGGCTTCCCCACCCAAATCGCCCCTTCGTGGTCGGCCGACGGGAAGTGGATCGCCCTGGTGGACGGAGCCGTAACGGGAGGAGTCCAGCAGGTACCGGTCCTCGTCAATCCCGACACGGGGAAAACGGAGCCCCTGGGAGACAGGCAGTGGGGCTTCATTTCCGCCCTCACCTGGGTGCGCGACGGCAGCGGCGTTCTTCTTTCCGGCATGGAGAACTCCGCGCGTGGAACGCCGCAGGTCTGGTTCCTCCCCTATCCCCGGGGAAACCCGCGCCGCGTCACTCAGGATCTGAACCGCTATTTCGACGTAAGCACCACCGCCGATTCGCGCTCCGCCCTCACGGTGCAGCGCGGCGGACAGTCGGACATCTACGTCGCGCCCCTCGACCCGGCGGCGGAGGTGAAACAGCTCACTCACGGGGCGGGCACCGAGGATGCCATCGGCGCCGTCGCGGCGCTGGGCAACGACCGGATCCTTTTCACCTACCTCAAGGACGCCGCGGTCCTCCTGGGAGTGCTGGGAGCGGATTCCCGGCGCACGCAAATCTCGCCCGATGCAACGGTCGACCTCTTTCCGATCACCTCGCGCGACGGCAAAGTGATCGCTTTCCAGGTGGTGCCGGAGACAAAACCGCCGAGCGTCTGGAGGATGGATGCCGATGGCGGGAACCGGAGACAGGTGACGGAGGGCAAGGGAGAGCGGCCTCTGGCGATTTCACCGGACGGCAGTTGGCTGGTCTACATGAGCTCCGCCGAGAAGGGGCTGTTCAGGATTCCCACCGCGGGAGGAAAACCGGAAAAGATCGGCGACGAGGTGCTCGCGGAGGCCGACATATCGCCCGACGGGAAGCGCGTGGCTTTCGCCGCGTTCCTTGCTGAGGACGGGCTGCTGCGGCGCAAGATCGCCGTGGTTCCCGCGCAGGGGGGGGACCGGCTGGCGGCGCTGCCCTATCTCGAAGGGGGCCAGATCCGGTTCGCGCCCGGTGGGAACGCCGTGACCATCAACATCCCCCGGGCGGGAGTCGACAACATCTGGCTCAAGCCGCTTGACGGCAGCCCGCCGAAGCAACTCACCCGCTTCACCGACGGGAACATCTTTTCCTACGACTGGACGCCCGACGGCAAGAGCCTGGTCCTGTCGCGCGGCAAGGTCACCAGCGACGTCATCCTGCTGAGCGATTTTCACTGAGACCTGGGCGCGGCCGGGGCTCGAGGGAAGCGCTCCGGCTACTGCCGCATCTTCTCTTCCAACTCCTGCAGCCAGCCGAAGATGATGACCGTGTGGGTGGGGTCCTGCTCACCCTGCGACGGGCGCTTGATGACGAGGAGCCGCTTGCCATCCGGATGCACGGCGTAGACCGGCTTCGCGGGATCGCTTCTCAGATCGCCGTGATAGACCAGGCGCGGCGTCCCGATCGCCAGCGCCCCTCGCGAGTCCTTCACCGCCGCCTCCATCAGACGGTCCTCACCCACTTCCACGTAATAGATGGCCCGACCGTCATGCGCCCAGCGTGGCTGTCCGCCTCCCTCCATCGACACTTCCCATCGCGGACCGGGACCGGGGAAAGAAGTCACGAAGACCTGGTCATGGCCGGGGCTGCGGCTGTAGTAGACGAAATAGCGCCCGTTGGGAGAAATCTGCGCCGCCCCGTCGTAGCCGGGAGATTCCACCAGGGGTCGGACCTCTCCACCCTCCTCGAGGGAAAGGACCCCCACGTCATACCCCCCATGATCGGCGTAGTACTCAACCAGGAGGAACTTCCCGTCTCGCACCCATGCGGTGGGCCTGAGAGCCGTCATCAAGGAAGGAATTTCCCGCTCCGCGACGGCGCCGCTCGGGTCCGAAACTCGCACCGTGCGTTTGCCGTCGCGCGGCCTCCACGAGCGGGCGATGAGCTGTCCGTCGGGAGACCAGATCGGCGAGACGCTGCCGTCTCCATCGGTGGTGAGAGGCGCCATGGAGCCGCGCTGCATGTCGCGCACCCAGACCGCGACACCGTTGGGGCTGCGCGCCGCCATCGCCATGCGGCTGCCGTCGGGCGACAGCTCGAAGGTGAGAACCCGCATCTCCACGCCGAAGGCGGGGGTCTCATGCCCCGCCAGGTCGACCCACGTGAACTCCGTGCGTTGCGCGCGATCCAACACCTGGGATTCGCGGTAGACGAGCGTCCCGGACGCCGACAGGGAATACTGCGCGCTCCCGTCGCCGGTCTCCTGATCGCCGGTGTTCGCGAGCACCCCCTCCAGGACCGGCCGCGCCGGCCCGGTGATTTCGAGCTTTGCCGTATCGAACGGCGCGGCGAACAGCGTGTTCTCCCGCAGGAAGAGGATCCGGCCGCCCGGCGCGTACTGGGGGTAGGAGCCTCCATGGATCACGACCTTGCGGGCCCCGTCGTTCGTCGATGCCACCTCGATGTCGGCGTCGTCGTAATCCTGCCCCGTCCTCTGGGTCATGAACAGAACCGCGTCTCCGCCCGGGAGGCAGCTCGGCCATCGGTGCGAGCGCTCATCCGAGCCGGCCGCCAGCTGCGTGAGGGGCTCCGGATTTTCCCCATCGGCGGAGACTTTGAACAGGCCCGTGTCGAAGCCGCTCGCGAAAATGATGACGTTCCGGTCGCTCCAGCAGGCCCCCCGCCCCCCCTCAGCCTTCAATTCCGCGATCCGCACC
>DASTZC010000122.1 GCA_035764505.1 Candidatus Polarisedimenticolia bacterium | reverse complement strand
CAAGGGCTGGAACGAGTCCGACGGTCCCCTCGCCGATGACATCAAAGTCGAGACCATGGTCGCCACCAAGAACAACCAGCGGGTGGTCTTGCATCGTGTCGTGAAAACCAATCCCGACGGCAGCGAAGAAGTCTTCATCATCAAGGCGACGCCCCAGATGCTGAAGACGGATCACTGATCGGCGCCGCTTCGAAGATTCCGCGCTTCAAGCTTCCACTCTTCCGCCGGCTGTTTGTGTGACCCTCCGCCACAGACGGCATCGCCTCGACGCGTCCGCTTCGCGCGCAACGAAGCTCCTTTCGCACTCCGCGCATTCTTGACAGTTCCTCCGATCCGTCCTATGGTGCAGCGTTCTCGCGAGGATTTGCGATGCGAACCGCAGGACGGGACTTCCGGCCCCCCTCTCTCCTTCCCTTTCGCGCCTTTCTCCTCGGGCTTCTTCTCGTCGGAACGTCGGCATTCGCCGTGGTGGCCGCTGCCACTTCCGCTCCCGTGCTCAGGATCGTGAGCGGACCGAAGTGCGTCGAAGGCGAGAAACCCACGGACGAGGCGTTCACCTACGCTCAAGGCGTGGCCTTTACCGCGCGTCCCTTGACCAACGACGAATGGGAAAAGCGGCTCGACGCGCGGGCCCCGGGCCACGGCGGGCTGTTTCGCGCTCTCGACGGATCTCCCGCCCCCTTCCAGGCTTTCCTGGTGAAGGTGGAGAACAAGAGCCAGGCCCTGGTGCGGTTCCAGCCGGGGAACATCCTGCTCATCGGGGGCAAGAATGAAGAGGATCACATCCTCGATTACACCGACCTGTACCGCTACCTCCAGGGGATTGGCAAGGCCGGCGAGGATCTCGATCCACTGCGCGACGAGTTCTTCGATTCCGGGTTGATCCTGGAGAGCGGGAAGCCGGTCGAGCGGCTTCTCTTGTTCCACGCCATGCCCCCGAACAAGAAACGCAAGGCGATGGCGCTCCTCTTCTCGTCGTTCCAGGTCGGCGCGGAGACCCATCGCGCCGGGCTCGCCTGGCATTTCGAGAAGGTGAATTAGCATGGCCGCGCGCCTCCTGGACGGCGAGGCGGTGGCGCGGGCGATCCGCCAGGAGGTCGCTTCCGACATCGCGCGGCTGCTGGCGCACGGCCGGCCCCGCCCGAAGCTGGCGGTCGTCCTCGCCGGCGCCGATCCCGCCTCCGAGATCTACGTGCGCAACAAGATCAAGGCTTGCGGCGAGGTGGGCATCGAATCGGAGCTGGTCCGCTTCGAAGGGGAGCGTGACGCTGGGCGCACCCTCGAAGCCGTTCAGCGCCTGAACCGCCGTGACGACGTCGACGGAATTCTGGTGCAGCTGCCGCTGCCGGCGGATGCCGACAAGACGGGGATCCTGCACGCTCTCGATCCTGCGAAGGACGTCGACGGGCTGCACCCGGAGAATGTCGGCAGGATGGTGGAAGGGTCCGACTCGCTGCGTCCCTGCACTCCCAGCGGCATCATGGAGCTGCTGCGCCGCTGCGAGATTCCCATCGAAGGGGCGCGCGCCGTGGTCCTGGGGCGCAGCGACATCGTCGGCAAGCCGATGGCAATTCTGCTCCTGCACGCCAGCGCCACCGTGACGATCTGCCACTCCCGCACCCGCGACCTGGCGGAAACCACGCGCGATGCCGATATCCTGGTGGCGGCGCTGGGGAAGCCGGGGTTCGTGACCGAGGAATACCTGCGACCCGGGGTCGTGGTCGTCGACGTGGGAATCCATCGCATCACCGACGTGCGCCAGGCTGAGGAATTGTTCGGCCCCTCCTCGAAACAGGCGGAGGCGGTCCGCCGCGGAGGCTCCGCCCTGGTCGGCGACGTCCACCCCCGCCGGGCAGGGCCCGTGGCCGGGGCGCTCTCCCCCGTACCCGGGGGTGTCGGTCCCCTCACCATCGCCTGCCTGCTGCAGAACACCGTGAAGGCGGCGCGCCGGCGCGGCGGTACGGAGGCACGGTGAACACCGGCACCGGAGCCCAAGGCGCCGGGCTTCGAGTGGGGCTGACGGGCGGGATCGCCACGGGGAAATCGGTGGTGGCCGAGGTCTTCCGCGAGGCCGGCGCCTTCGTGCAGGACGCCGACTCCGTGGGACACGAGCTGATGGAGCCCGGGACGCCCGCGCACGCCGAGATCGTCCAGGCGTTCGGCGAGGAGGTGGTCGCCCCAGACGGACGGATCGACCGCAAGCGACTCGGGGCGAGAATCTTCGCGGACGCCGGAGAGCGCTCGAAGCTCAACACGATCCTGCATCCCCGTATCCTGGCGGAGGCAGGCCGCCGGGCGGGGCGCTACCTGCTCGAGCACCCCGGCGGCATCGCGGTGACCCAGGCGGCGCTGCTGCTGGAGGCGGGCGCGGCGCAGTATTTCGATCGGATCGTCCTGACCGAATGCGACGCCCGCACGCAAAGAGCGCGCCTCGTGGCGCGCGACGGAATCCCGGAGACGGAGGCGGATAGGAGGATCGCCGCCCAGGGCGCGGCATCGGAAAAGAAGACGTTCGCGCACCTCGTCATCGACACCTCCGGGACGATCGAGCAGACTCGCAAGCGCGCGCAGCAGGCCTTCGAGACGCTGCGCCGGGATAAGGAGAGAGCATGAAGTGGATGGATGAGGCCTCGGCCGGGGCGATCCTGAAGGCGCTCCTGTCGCGCGGTGGAGATTTCGCCGAGATCTACGGTCAGACCAACCAGTACACGCGCATCGCGCTCGACGACGGGAAGCTGGAGGAAATCGTTTCCGGAGAGGACGCCGGGATCTCCCTGCGCCTGGTGTCGGAGGATCGCACCTTCTTCTACTCCGGCAACGACCTCGCGCCCGAGACCCTGCTGCGGGAAGCCCGCCGTCTCGCCGAGGCGGTCGAGGGCTCCACGCCGGGCAGGATGGCGGTTCTGAAAAAGCATGACATCCCGGTCGTCTCGCCCGTATCGGTCCTGCCGGAAAGCGTGCCGATGGGACGCAAGGTGGAGCTGGTGCGCCGCGCCGAGAAGGCTGCGCGTTCCGCAGGAGAGACGATCTCGCAGTTCTCCGCCAGCTACGGCGATTCGGTCCTCGACATCGGCGTCGCCAACTCGGAAGGGGCCTTCAGCCGGGAGACCCGCGTCTACACCACCCTGTTCGGCTCGGCCATCGCGCGCCGCGGGGACCAGATCCGGACCGGATACCACTCCCTGGCCGAGACCCGGGGATTCGAGCTGTTCGACCAGCATCCGCCGGAAGAGGTCGGCCGCGAGGCGGCGCGCATCGCCATGGTGCAGCTCGACGCAAAGCCGGCGCCTGCGGGGACCTTCACCGTGGTCCTCTCCTCGAAAGCCGGCGGCACCATGGTCCACGAGGCCTGCGGCCACGGCCTGGAGGGGGATTTCGCCGAGAAGTCGCTGTCGATTTACGCCGGCAAGCTCGGCCAGCAGGTCGCCTCGAGCCTGATCACGGTGGTGGACGACGGCACCCTGCCCAACAAGCGCGGATCCACCGGCATGGACGACGAAGGGATGCCCAGCTCACGCGTGCTGCTCATCGAGAACGGCATCCTGAAGTCCTACCTGCACAGCCGCCGGACCGCGACGAAGCTGGGCCACGCTCCCACCGGGAACGGGCGCCGCGAAAGCTATCGCCATCTCCCCATCCCGCGCATGCGCAACACCATCATCCTGCCGGGAGCGAGCGACCCGGCCGAGATCCTGGCGGGAGTCGCCGAGGGGATTTTCGTGTGCCAGATGGGAGGCGGCGAGGTGGACATCGCCAGCGGGAATTTCATCTTCAACGTCGGCGAGGCCTACATGATCCGTGGCGGGAAGATCGCCGAGCCGATTCGCGACGCCACTCTCATCGGGAACGGCCCGGAGGTGCTGAGCAGCATCGACGCCGTCGGCTCGGATCTGGGCTTCGGCGTGGGGACCTGCGGCAAGGATGGCCAGCGGGTCCCGGTGGCGGACGCGCAGCCGACCCTGCGCATTCCACGGATCGTCGTCGGCGGCACCGTCGCCGCGGCCGAGTGAGGGGGCGGCATGCGCAATAACGGCGAGCACGACAAGGTCCTGGATCTCGCCCTGGAGATCCTGCGCGACGCGTCCGTGGAGGGCGAGGTCTATTTCCAGAGCACGCAGGAATCCTCCGCCAGCGTCGTCGACCAGCGCATCGAGAGCGTCGAGGCGAAGCAGGAGAGGGGCGCGGGACTGCGGGTCTTCCGGGAGGGGCGCGTCGGTTTCTCCTTCACGCCGGACACCAGCCCCGACGGTCTGCGCAAGGCGGTGCAGCGCGCCGTCGCCATCCTCCCCCACGTCGATCCCGAGTCCGACCTGCAGGTCCCGGTCCCGCAGAGCGTCCCCTTCGACGTTCCCAACGAGGATCCGGGCCTTCCGGAGATCGGGATGGATCAGAAGGTGGACATGGCCCGCCGCATCGAGAGCTGCGCGCTGCGCTTCTCGACCAAGGTCAAGCGGGTGAGGGAGAGCCGCTATGCCGACGTCTGGGGAGGCTGCTGGATCGCCAACACCGGCGGGCTGCGCAGCGGGTTGACGATGAGCCGCGCGATCGGCTCGATCGAGCTGGTGGCCATCGACAAGGAAGAAAACCAGACGGGCTATTCCTCCGGGTTCGCCCTCGGCATCCAGGAACTGGAGCCCGACGCCATCGGCATCGAGGCGGCCTCGCGGGCGATCAACAAGCTGGGCGCCGAGCCGATCTCCACGCGGCGCACCGAGGTGGTCCTCGACCCGGAGGTCGTGTCCGGAATCTTCGGAACGCTGGCCTCGGCCTTCTACGCCGACAACATCCTGAAGAACAAGTCGCTGTTCCAGGGTCAGCAGGGCCGGCAGGTGGCCCGGTCCATCGTTTCGCTCATCGACGACGGCCGGGTGCCGGGAGCCATGAACACCGGCCCCTTCGACGGCGAGGGGACGCCGACCCAGAGGACCCTGCTCATCGACCAGGGCTTTCTGGCCGGATACCTGCACAACGATTTCACCGCGCGGCGCATGGAGGCGACACGGACCGGCAATGCGCAGCGCGGTGGCTATCTTTCCTCGCCCCACATCGGGACCAATACCCTCGTCCTGAAGCCCACGGGGGTGAGCCGCAAGGCGCTCCTGGGGACGGTGGCGCAGGGCGTCTACGTCTCGGAAGTGATGGGCCTGCACACCATCGACCCGATCAGCGGCGATTTCTCTCTCGGGGCCGTCGGCTGGGAGATGGAGAACGGCGCCATGGCGCGCCCCGTCCAGAAAATGGGGATCTCGGGGAACATCCGCGACCTGCTCGACTCCGTCGCCGCCGTAGCCGACGACCTGCGCTTCTTCGCCTCAGGCGGCTCCGGATCCACCGTGCTGCTGGAAGCCACGAGCATCAGCGGCGGCTAGCGTCGCGGTCCCCCTCTCAGGTCCTCCTCGGGTTGTCAAGCGCCCGCCTCCCGGTCGAGATAAACCTGCTGCCTCCAATGCGGCTGCGTCTCGCCGCGGGCCGTATAATGAGAGCTCCCGCTTGCAAGGAGCAGCGATGCTGCACGAGTTCCATCCGGCCCTTGGGGCCTGGTTTTCGGAGCGTTTCGGCGCCCCGTCCCCACCGCAGATCGAGGGGTGGCCGCGCATCCGCGCCGGGGGCCACGTCCTCATCGCCGCTCCGACCGGCACCGGCAAGACCCTGGCGGCTTTCCTCTGGGCGATCGATTCGCTCATTCGTCAGGGAGACGATCTTCCCGACGCGACCCAGGTCCTCTACGTCTCGCCTCTCAAGGCGCTGGGGAACGACATCCAGCTGAACCTCCAGGGACCTCTGAGCTCCCTGCGGGAAAAGGACCCCTCGCTACCCGAGATCCGGGTCCTGGTCCGCTCGGGGGACACTCCTGCGGCGCAGCGGACTGCGATGACGAAGCGGCCGCCGCACATCCTGGTCACCACGCCCGAATCGCTCTACATTCTGCTGACCAGCGAAGGGGGGCGCGCCATGCTGCGCACGGTGCGCACCGTCATCGTGGACGAGATCCATGCGCTGTGCGGCGACAAGCGCGGCTCGCACCTGGCGCTGTCGCTGGAGCGGCTCGAGGCGCTGGCCGAGGCTCCGCCCCAGCGGATCGGCCTGTCCGCCACCCAGAAGCCGCTCGAGGAAGTCGGTCGTCTCCTGGCGGGGGTGGGTCGTGAATGCGCCCTGGTCGACGTCGGGCACCGCCGCGAGATCGACCTGGCGGTCGAGATCCCGGAATCACCCCTCGCCACCGTCTGCTCGCACGAGGTCTGGGACGAGATTTACCGGCGCATGTCCACGCTCATCCAGGAGCATCGCACCACGCTGGTCTTCGTGAACACGCGCAAGCTTGCGGAGCGCGTGGCGGCGCGCCTGACCGAGCGGTTGGGCAAGGAGAAGGTCACCAGCCATCACGGCAGCCTGTCGCGCGAGCGGCGGCTCGACGCCGAGCGCCGTCTGAAGGAGGGATCTCTCAGGGCGCTGGTGGCCACCGCTTCGCTGGAGCTGGGAATCGACATCGGAGACGTGGACCTGGTGATCCAGGTGGGCGTCACGCCCTCCATCGCCACCCTGCTGCAGCGCGTCGGTCGCTCCGGCCACGCCCTGGCGCGGCGGCCCAAGGGAAGGATCTTCCCTCTCACGCGCGATGAGCTGGTGTGCGCCGCGGCATTGCTGCACTCGATCCGGCACGGAGAGCTCGATCGGACGCCGCAGCCGCGCCGTCCGCTCGACATCCTGGCGCAGCAGGTCGTCGCCGCATGCGTGGCTCAGAGCTGGGAGGAGGACGACCTGTATGCCGCAATGGCGCGGGCCTGGCCCTATCGCGATCTATCGCGGGAGGACTTCGACGCGGTCGTCCGCCTGCACTCCAGGGGTCGACTGGCATTGCTGCACAGGGACGGTGTGGGCCGGCGCCTGATGGCGACCCGGCGTGCGCGGCTGACGGCCCTGATGAGCGGCGGCGCCATTCCCGACACGGCCGACTACCAGGTCCGCCTGGAGCCCGAGGGGACTCTGATCGGCTCGGTCAACGAGGACTTCGCCATCGAGTCGACCGTCGGCGACATCTTCCAGCTCGGAAACACCTCCTGGAAGGTGCTGAAGGTCGAGCCGGGCCTCATGCGGGTGGCGGACGCCCAGGGTGCGCCACCGAGCCTTCCCTTCTGGCTGGGCGAGGCGCCGGCGCGCACCGTCGAGCTCTCCTCGGCCGTCGCTCTGGTGCGCACGCGCGGGGAGGATTCCCGATGGCTGAAGGAGGAGGCGGGCCTGAGCGAGGGCGCGTCGGAGCAGATCTCGGAGTATGTGACCGAAGGAGCGAAAGCCCTCGGCGCCGTCCCGACGCGTGACCGGGTGATCCTGGAGCGCTTCTTCGACGAATCGGGGGGGATGCAGCTGGTCATCCACTCCCCCTTTGGAGGCCGCATCAATCGCGCCTGGGGACTGGCTCTGCGCAAGCGCTTCTGCCGCGGCTTCGGCTTCGAGCTGCAGGCGGCAGCCAACGAGGAGGCGATCGTCATCTCCCTCGGACCGCATCACAGCTTCCCGCTCAAGGAGGTGTTCGACTATCTCCATCCCGACAGTGCAAAGGACCTTCTGACCCAGGCGCTGTTTCCTTCACCTCTGTTCCTGACCCGCTGGCGCTGGAACCTGACGCGCTCGCTGTCGCTGCCGCGCTCCAAAGACGGCCGCCGGGTGCCGGCTCCCTTGCTGCGGATGCGCGCCGACGACGCGCTGGTGCAGGCCTTCCCGCAGGTGTTGGCGTGCCCCGAGACGCTGCCTCCCGGGGAACTGCCGATCCCCTGGGATCATCCGATCGTGCGGCAGACGATCGAGGACTGCCTGGAAGAGGCGATGGATGCCGACGGGATGGTGGGGCTGCTGCGCCGCTTGCGCAGCGGCGAAATCGAGAAGGTCGCCATCGACACTCCCGAGCCTTCCCCCTTCGCCCTCGGGGTTCTGAATGCCGCGCCCTACGCCTTCCTGGACGACGCCCCCCTGGAGGAGCGCCGG
>DASTZC010000121.1 GCA_035764505.1 Candidatus Polarisedimenticolia bacterium | reverse complement strand
CGGCGCATCTGCTCCGGAGCTTCCGAGCGGGTCCAGCGATAGATGCCGAGCATCAGGATGGGAAAGACCGCCAGAAGGACGCCCGTGGCCCAGGGGCGCAGCCGATTGGGGGATTCGAGAAATCTCTCCCACCCGATCGCCGTCAGGATTGCCACGGCCGGAAAGCAGGGAAGCAGATAGGAAGGAAGCTTGGAGCCGGCGAAGGAGAAGAAAAGAAGAGGCAGGAGGATCCAGAGAAGGAGGAACCCGACCGGCCGGAGCCGGTCGGTCAGCGCTCCCCATCCTTGGCGCAGCGCGCTCCAGACGGAGAAGGGGAACAGCGCCCCCCAGGGAAACGGGCCGATCACCAGGATCGGAAGGTAATAGTAGATGGGGCCAGGGTGATGATGGATGCCGCTGGTATAGCGCTCCAGGTTGCGGTTCACGATGAAATCGTTCCAGAACTCGGAGCCGTGGCGCAGCGCCACGACGATGTACCAGGGAGCCGCCACCAGCAGGAAGGCCGCGAGGCTCGACAGCCAGGGGACGCGCCGCAGCTCGTTCAGACGCCTCTGGAAAAGCAGAAAGGCCCCCGCCACCAGAGCCGGCAGGACCGCCCCGACCGGTCCCTTGGTGAGCACCGCCGCGCCGGCGGCGGCGAAGCAGAGCGGGTAGGCCCAGCTTCGCGAGGCACCCTCCATCGCGGCATAGAAAGCCACGAGCGACAAGGTCACGAAAAAGGTGAGTGGGATATCGGTCACGGCGGTGCGTGAGAACCAGAAATACTCGAGCGAGGTCGCCAGGATCACGCCGGAGCGCCATCCGACGGCGTCGCCGAAGAACCGCCTCGCAAAGGCCCAGGTCAACAGGACGCCGGCCACCCCGAACAAGGCGCTGGGCAGCCGCGCGGCAAGCTCACCCGGGCCGAACAGATGGAAGGCCAGCAGGCCGGCCCAGTAGATAAGGATGGGCTTGTCGAACCAGAGCTGTCCCGCGAGTCTGGGGGCCACCCAGTCGTTGCGTTCCATCATCTCGCGCGTCGCTTCGGCGTTTTTCGGCTCGTCCTTGCCGAGCAGGGGAATCGTGCCGAGCTGAAAGAGGTAGAGCCAGCCGGTCAGTCCGAGCAGGAGAAGGACTTGCAGGCGGGAAGACAACTTGGATGGAGCTTCGGTCAAGCCTGGGGGACCAACGCCGCGAGCGAGCGGTCGCCGGAGGATCGCCGCATCATGCCGCGCGCGCCGGAGCCCGGAGCCGGGCCGCGAAACCTCAGGTGGTCGCCCACCGCGGATCGCTTCTTGCGCGGGACCGAGACCACGTTTCGGTACCAAAGCTCGAGCGAGAGCAGGGTGTAGAGGCGGCGATCGAACTCGCCGCGCGTTGCGCCGCGCTTGGAAAGCTGGCGGTAGAGAGGGCGGCGCTTCAGGGAGCCGGTCATCGATCGCACCCAGGGCGCCAGCTCCTTCGAGAGCCAGAGCTGGATCGGGACGATCAGCCCCTTCTTGTCCTTGCGGTCGATGACCGAGTCGGGGACCAGCCCGCGCGCCGCTTTGCGCAGGATCACCTTCTGCTGCAGGTCGCGAATCTTGAGCTCGGGCGGAATGCGGAACGCCAGCTCCACGATGCGATGGTCGAGGAACGGCGTGCGATTCTCCAGGCCCCAGGCCGCGGCCGCGCGATCGTTCATCGTGATCAGGCTGGGGAGCGACAGCTCGATGTCGGTCCGGCCCATCTGGTCGACCAGCGAAGCGTGGCGACCGAATGCCTCGCGCACCCGCTCCAGTCCAGGCGATCCCTCGCTGCCGCCTCGGCGCACCAGCCGATAATAGCGGACCGCGTAATCCTGGAACATGTCCTCGCGCCAGAAATAGCGGGCCAGGGGCGCGTAGTGGCGCAGCTCCTCGTGAGTGCCCAGCCTTTGCTCGAGGCTCATCAGCAGGTAGCGCACGTAGCCTCCGAAGCATTCGTCGGCCCCCTGACCGCCCAGAACCACCTTGACGTGCCGGCTTGCGAGCCGCGCCAGCGAGAACTCTCCAATCGAGGAGGCGGTGGCGATCGGCTGGTCGAGGTGCCACAGGATGCGCGGGTAGTCGCGCTTGAAATCGGCCGCCGTGGGCTGAATCACCAGGTGTCGTGCGGAGACGTGACGTGCCACCGTCCGCGCGTGCTCGAACTCGTCGTAGCGCGGCCCGTACGGGTAGCGGCAGGTGAACACCACGTCGGGCTTGGCCAGGCAGGCGATGATTGAGGAGTCGAGGCCCCCCGAGAGGAACACGCCGACGGGCACGTCGCTGCGCAGTCGCAGGCGGACCGCATCCTGGAGCAGGGCCCGCAGCTCCTCGACGTAGTCATCTTCCTTGCGGTAGGGACCGTCGAACGAGGGGATGTCCCAATAGCGCGTCACCTTCGCCCGGCGCCCGTCGAACCAGAGGAAGCAGCCCGGAGGCAGGGTCTGGATGCCGCGAAACAAGGTCGCGTCGCCCACCGAGGTCTCGAACTCCCCGAACTCCTCTCCCAGCTCGGGCTCCGCGTCCACGAGCGTCAGGAGGCTCTTGATCTCCGAGGCGAAGGCGAAGCGCAGATCCTTCCGGGCCGTCGTGTAGTAAAGGGGCTTCTCCCCCATGCGGTCGCGCGCCAGGAAAAGGCGCTTGCCGTCCCACAGGGCGATGGCGAACATGCCGATGAAGCGGTCCAGGCACTTCTCGCCCCACTCCTCGAAGGCATGGACGATGACCTCGGTGTCGGAGTGGGAGCGGAACTGGTGCTTCCCCTCCAGCTCGCGCCGCAGCTCGCGGTAGTTGAAGATCATGCCGTTGAAGACGAGGGTGATGGTGCCGTCCTCGTTGGACATCGGCTGCTGCCCGGTCTTGAGATCGATGACCTTGAGCCGCCGGTTCCCGAGGGAGACCGGCCCCAGGCTGACCGTCCCCGAGGCGTCGGGCCCCCGGTGATAGAGGATCTCGGTGGCGGTCTCGATGTCGCCCTTGCCCCAGAATCCCGCGATGCCGCACATCAGGCTTGCTCCTTGAGGATGGGTGTCACCGGCGCTTCTGGATCCGGTATTCGTAGAACGCCTTGGGGAGGTCGGTTGCGGCCTTCAGGGAGAACCATAGCGGCCGCTGGATGAACGACTCGCCCGCATGCCGCCGGAAGAAAGTAATCGGCACCTGGCGGATGCGGTATCCCTTGAAGTGGGCCGCGACAGTGATCAGGCTCTGGAACGAGAAGTAGGACTGGCGGAAGTCGAGGATGTCGGCGAACACTTCCTTGCGATACAGGATGAAGCCCGACTTCACGTCCTCCAGCTTCATCGAGAAAATCCACTGCAGCATGCGTGACAGCCCGACGCTCAAGATCTCGCGCACCCGGCTCTTGTCCTCGCGGTCCTTGCGCCAACCCTGCACCAGGTCCCAGCCCCCCTCCTCCATCGCGCGATACAGCACCGGAATGTCTTCGGGCGCGTACTGCAAGTCGGCGTCGGTGGTGAGAACCCAGGCGCCGGTCGAAGCCTTCAGTCCCGACCTCCACCCGCCCACGATCCCCTGGTTCACCGGGTGATGCACGGGCCGGACATTGTCGAACTGCTTCGCGAGCCGGTCGATCACGCTGCCGGTGGCGTCCCGGCTGCCGTCGTTTACCAGGACGATCTCGGCCGGGATGCCGGCCTGTCCCACGGACTGATTGATCCGGTTCACCAGGAGGGGCAGGTTTTTTTCTTCGTTGAAGCAGGGGACGATGACGCTGAGGCTGGTCTTCAATGCCCCCCCGCCGAGGTGTGGGCCACGCTGCCGCCCAGAAGCGGCATCGGATTGAGCGGCCTGCCGTCCCGACGGACCTCGAAGTGGAGATGGGCGCCGCGGGCATTGCCCGTGTCGCCGACCTGGGCCACCGGCTCTCCCGCCGAGACCCATTGCTCGGAGCCCACGAGGAGCCTCTCGGCGTGGGCATAGACGGTGCTCAGCCCGCCCCCATGGTCCAGCACCACCATGTTGCCGTAGCCGCGCTCGGTCCCGGCCCAGACCACTTTCCCGGCCGCCGCGGCCCGGATCAATTCCCCCTTCACTCCGTCGATGTCGATTCCTTCGTGGTGCGGGCGTCCACCCTCGACGCCGAAGGCGGATGTGATCTGTCCGTCGAGGGGCCAGCTCAGCAGCGGGGTGAGGAGGGTCGGCGAAACATCGAGGGGCGCCGTGGCGCCCGGGATAAACAGGAGGCGGCCCGCCTCGATCCGGCCGGGATCCTGGATCCTGTTGATGTCGGCCATGGTATCGAGATCGATCTGGTAGGCGCGGGAGATCGAGTACAAAGTCTGCCCGCGCAGGACCTTGTGGCAGATTCCCAGCGGCTCCGCGGCGCTCTCCTGCCAGCCGGCGGGGGCGCAGCCGGCTGCGAATGCCCGAAGGTCTGCGGTCATGGCAAACAGCACCAGCACGCAGGCGGCCCGGCACAAGGGACGTCGATGAGTGAACATGTCTGAACTCACGGCGGGGGATTATGAAACAGGAATCTCGCCGAGTCTACCCAAAAAACCGGATTCGTCCTTAGGGGGATCCCAGGGGGCGAGGAGGGGGTAGCGGGGCGGCTTTCTTCCTGCACGAGGATCTCGATGGATTTCTTCACGGACGGGTATTGCGCGGTCGCTATTTCCTTGAAGCCGACCGAAGCAAGTGCTCGAGGACCGGGACATGATCCCGGCGCCGTCTCGAGTTCGACATGGGCCTGTTTCTTCAAAGTGGCAAAGGCGTTGACAGGGTGCGTCGGGAAGGTAGAATACGCCCACTCTCGATCCATCACAGATGTCACTTTAAAGGTGAGCCATGGCCATCACTTCCCGCGGCCTCTGTGCGTATCTCCCGATTCCCTCAGATCATTTTCTCCCTCGGCTGCCCCCACAAGCTCGCGGGAGTCTTTTCGGCATCGCAGCCGCTCCGGCAAACTGACCATGCGAACCGGTTCTCCGGTCCGCGCTCTTCTCGTGGCGCTGTGCCTGCTGCTCGCTCTTTCAGGAGGGTCGGCACAGGAAGGCGCCGCGCCGGCCCCGGTTGCCACCCCTTCCTTCTTGTATTGCCCGGTCTGCGGCCATCAGAACAAGGGGACCAGTCGCTTCTGCGTCAGGGACGGTTCTCCGCTGCCTAGCCTGAGCCCCCAACGCTACACGCGCGGGTTCGTGCGCGCGACCGAGACCTTCACGCTGGAAGAGATCCAGGCCGCCATCCATCAGGCTTCGCGCTCCGTCGTGCGCATTCGGGCGAAGGTGAAGCAGGACCTGCGCACTCCGGAGCAGGACGAGGACGGGCACGGCTATCTCGAGATCGTCAAGGACGAGGCGCGCTTCGCCGGCTCGGGATTCGCCATCGACGCCGACGGATCGATCGTCACGAACGCCCACGTTGCGGCGCCGGACGGTCAGTCCGCGGAGCTGAGCGTCGAGACCTCCACGGGGGAGGGATATTCCGCCAAGCTCGTCGGATTGGATGAAGCCAGCGACCTGGCAGTCCTCCGAATCGACGCCGGCAAGGTGCCTCCCCTCAGCTGGGGCGACTCGGAGAAAGCGCTTCTGGGCCAGGAGACCTGGGCCCTGGGGAACCCGCTG
>DASTZC010000120.1 GCA_035764505.1 Candidatus Polarisedimenticolia bacterium | reverse complement strand
ACCATATTTATTGGTCTATGTCAAGAGGCTCCCCACCACGGAGACCCGAGCGGCTTCCCTCAGCTCTTCTTCTGGGCTTCGATCTTCCTGGTGAGCTCCTTCTCCCTGGCAACCAGCTCGGGGGATGCGTCGAGATCGGTAACCTCGTAGAGGGGACGAATCTCGATCTCCGAATCGCCCGGCATGGGGTTCGGGCAGCGCTTGACCCACTCGACGGCCTCGTCAATCGACTTCACCTTCCAAAGCCAGTAGCCCGCGATGAGCTCCTTGGTTTCGGAGAAAGGACCGTCGACCACAGAGCGCCCGCTGCCGCTGAACTTCACCCTCTTCCCTTTCGAGCTTGGCTGCAAGCCGTCACCCGCCTGCATGATTCCCGCCTTCACCAGCTCCTCGTTGAACTTCATCATGTCGCTCAGAAGCCGCTCCGAAGGCATGACGCCCGCCTCGGAGTCCTTGGTCGCCTTCACGATCACCATCACGCGCATCGTCGTATCTCCTGATTAGGGAGGCGGGGTCCATCCCCGCCTCCATGGATAGGTCGAACGGCGGGACCGTCAATCGACAGAGCGAGCCGTTTTTTTCGCGGCCGTCCCATCTTGCCTCAGCCGGGAACGCACTTCCAGGTCATTGACCATTGGCCGTCCCTCCTCTGCCGAGCTTACAATCCTCGCTTCCGGAAATTCCCCGCCGGAGGAGAGAAATCGCGGCCGGGCTTCTCCATCGGAGCATCCTGCTCGACAAGGTCCCCATGAGCCAGGAGACAGCCATCACCGCGGCATTCATCGACGCGATCTACCGCAGCGAATCGCGCGCCGTCCTGGCCACGCTGATTCGCCTCCTGGGCGATTTCGACCTGGCCGAGGAAGGGCTGCACGAAGCTTTCCGCGCGGCGCTCGAGCAGTGGCCGCGCGACGGCGTCCCGGCGAACGTCAAGTCGTGGCTGGTCTCGACCGGACGCTTCAAAGCCATCGACGGCATCCGGCGGCAGGCGCGCTTCGAGCCCCTCGACTCCGAGCGGCATGATGCGCCCGCGCCGCAGGCGGAGGTCGATGCGCCGGCCATCGAAGACGACCGCCTGCGGCTGATCTTCACTTGCTGCCATCCGGCGCTGGCCGCCGACGCGCAGGTCGCGCTGACGCTGCGCGAGGTGTGCGGGCTGACGACCGAAGCGATCGCCGCGGCCTATCTGGCGCCGGCGCCTACGCTGGCGCAGCGCATCGTGCGGGCCAAATCCAAGATACGCGATGCCCGCATCCCTTATGAAGTGCCCCCGCCGGATCAGCTGCCCGGGCGGTTGGAAGCGGTCCTGCGCGTCGTCTACCTCGTCTTCAATGAGGGCTATGACGCCAGCTCGGGAGAGACGCTGACGCGGCCCGACCTCTCCGCCGAGGCGATCCGTCTGGGCCGTCTCCTCCTGGAGCTGATGCCCGAGCCCGAAGCCATGGGGCTGCTGGCGCTGATGCTCATTCACGAGGCACGCCGCACCTCCCGCCTTTCAACTTCGGGCGACCTGGTCCTCCTCGAAGATCAGGACCGCTCCCTTTGGAACCGCCGACAAATCTCCGAGGGGTCGGCCCTCGTCCGGCAGGCCTTCGCCTCGCGGCGCTTCGGTCCCTACACCGTGCAGGCCGCCATCGCCGCGGTGCATGCCGAGGCGCCCGAATTCGCCGCCACCGACTGGAGCCAGATCGTCGGCCTGTACGATCTTCTGCTGCGTCTGGAGCCTTCGCCCATTGTCGCGCTGAACCGCGCCGTCGCCGTGGCAATGCGCGACGGCCCGGTGCGTGGCCTGGCGCTGGTCGACGCCATCCTGGCCGATGGGGAGCTGGCTGATTACCGGTTGGCCCATGCGGTGCGCGCCGATCTTTGCCGGCGGCTGGGGCGGACCGAGGAAGCCCGGTCCGCTTACCAACGCGCCCTGGCCCTCACTCATCAGGAGGCGGAGAAGAGGTTTCTGAAGCGCCGCCTGGTCGAGCTCGGCTGAAAGCGCCCCGCGCGCGAAAAAAGGCCTGGCCCCTTGTCGATCCGGCCCCAGGCCGTTCGACCAGAAGGTGAGAGACGAGAGTACCCCCTCGGTCCGGATGCAGGTAACCTGAGCCTGGGGGGCCATCATGACCTCCTGAAAGGAGCCGACATGGCGACCAAGATCACGCCGTTCCTGTGGTTCAACAACCAGGCCGAGGAGGCCGCAAAGTTCTACACCTCGGTTTTCAAGAACTCGAAGATCAACACCGTCACCCGCTACGGCGCGGAAGGTCCGGGTCCGAAGGACTCGGTGATGACCGTGGACTTCACCCTCGACGGCCAGGAGCTCACGGCGATCAACGGCGGCTCGCACTACACCCTCACGCCGGCAATCTCCTTCGTCGTGCACTGCCGGACGCAGCAGGAAATCGATGAGTACTGGGACAAGCTGCTCGCCGGCGGAGAGGCGATGCAATGCGGCTGGCTCACCGACCGCTTCGGCCTGTCATGGCAGATCACTCCGACCATCCTGCTCGAGATGATCCAGGACAAGAACGCGGCCCGGAAGAGCAGGGTCATGCAGGCGATGATGCAGATGGTGAAGCTGGACATCCAGAAGCTGAAGGACGCCTACGAGCGGGCTTGAGGCCCGCCTGGACCGCCCTGCTGCCGCAAGCCGGCCGCTTCCGGAATCCCTCGAGCCTTGAAGGAGCGCTCCATGAAGTACCTTTGCCTCGTCTACGGCGACGAGAACAAGCTGGCGGAGATGGACGATCGCGAGTGCCTGGCCCACGACGCCCGGCTGCGGGACAGCGGCCACTGCGTCGCCTCTGAAGCGCTGCAGCCGGTCTCCACTGCCACTACCGTCCGGGTGCGCCAGGGCAGGATGTCGGTCTCCGATGGCCCTTACGTGGAGACCAAGGAAGCCCTCGCCGGCTTCTATCTCATCGAGGCGCGCGATCTCAACGAAGCCATCCAGCTGGCTTCCGGGATTCCTCCCGCCGCCGTCGGCGGCATCGAGGTGCGTCCCATCCGCCCGATCCGCGAATCTCCCCGCAAAGGCGCCAAGCCGCCCCTCTGATCCGGCGTTACGCAGGCCGCCCTAGCTCGCGATCCCGATGTGGGCCGGCACGATTGCCGTGATCTTCGGGTCGGCCTGGACCTTCGCCAGAATCGAGTTGGCGATGAGACAGCCGGCTTCCGCCTCGTGGAAGGCCTCCCGCGCCACGTCGATCTGCTCGGGCCGTCCGACGACGATGCGCGGCTTCAGGACGACCCGGGTAAAGCGGAACACCCCCTCGGCCGTCTCCAGCGTGCCAATGGCGTCGCACTCGTAGGAGATCAGGTCGATCCCGCGCCGCTTGGCAGCCGACAGGAAGGTGGTCATCGTGCAGGAGTTGACCGCCGCGACGAGCAGGTCCTCCGGGCTCCAGATCCCCGGATGACCGCGAAACTCGGGAGGGCTCGCCACTTCGAGACCTTGCTTGCCGGCCGCGGTAAGGGCGCCGCGCTTCTCGCCGCTCCAGCGCACCTCGACCTCGTACTGATACGTCTTCGGCTTCATCTTGATGTCCATCTGTCTCCTCCCCAGCGCCGCGGGATCCCTCCCCCGACGCCTAGCTCTTCTCCGGCGCGACCCACGCAAGAAACCGCAGCGATTGCGGTCGTTGCGGCAGATGCCGCGAAAAATCCAGCCGACATCCGCTGCAATTCGACGAGTTGCGTCATCCGTCGGGAGATCAGGCAAGAGGCGTGCCGGGTGCCCGCGTGAAGGATCGGGGTTGATTACCCTGCGATCCGCCGGGGCAGGCCGCAGCCGCGAGGTCGACCCAGGGTGCCGAAAGCCGCCGCGGCTGACCAGGGGAAGAACCGGCGCGGCGGGCTTCCGCAAGGGAGCCCGCCGCGCCGGAGATCATTCAGGCATCAGGGACAGGCGTCGACCAGGCGCGACGTCGACGCGGCACCCTCGAAACCCATTCCCCAGGTGCCGACACCGCACTGGTCGTGGCCCCGGACGAGATACCAATAGCTCTCCCCTTCCGAGGGCATCATCGCGTCGTCGAGCTCCGACGCGCCCATCCCGGATCCCATGCAGGACGCGCCTGGAGCGCCGCCGATCGGAGGCTGGCTGGTCATACCGCGCGTGACGTCGTAGGTGACCGGAAGCGCCCCCCCGAGGATCGGATCCCAGACCAGGCGCAGAGTGACCGGATCGAAGCGCAGGTTGGCGACCTCCGCCGGAGCGGGAAGTGGCGTACCGGCGGCGCAGCTCCCCGTCCAGCACGTTTCCATCCCATTGCAGGGGTTGGCATCGGAGCACGACATGCCGTCGGGCTGCTTCCCGTCGGCCGGACAGAAGACGCTCGAACCGTTGCAGACCTCGGCCACGTCGCAGACGCCGGCCGCGGCGCGGCAGAGGGCGCCGGGATTCGCCGCCGCGTGCTGGCACAATCCTGCGCCCATCGGAGCCTTGTCGGCAGGGCTCCAGGCAGGGCTGTTGACCAGCGTGCCGTTCTGCGCCGGCACCGTCGAGTCTCCCGCCACGGTGCCGCCGTTCTCGTTCAGCCCCCAGCGGCCGATCAAGCCGGTCCCCGACGCTATTTCCTGATCGCGACCGGACAGGATCTCCGACGGCGTCAAGGCACGGTTCCAGATGCGGACCTCGTCCAAGACGCCGGCGAAGAAGCCGGCGGCCGCACCCGTCGATGTCATGGCGGTCCCCAGGCCGAAATGCTGGATGCTGTCGTAGCGGGGTTCGACTCCCGGGCTCTGCGGGCAGGATCCGGCGGGCGAGCAGGTGGTGCAGCTCGATCCGTCGGCGGTCGTGCCCTCCACGCCGTCGATGTAGAAGTGCCATCCCGCGGCCGTGCTGTAGGTGACCGCCACGTGGTGCCAGCTCTGATCGGTGATGCTGGCGGAGCTGCAGGCAGGGTGGTTCTGCCCCGCGCTCCAGCCCCCGGCCGCGGCAAACTGCTCGAAGTCGGCCACCGGCCTGCCTGCCGCCGTGATCCCGAGGAAGTAGTTGCAGTCGACGTTCGACCCTTCCGCCTCCCCGCGTCCCTTGGACACCAGCGGCACGGCGGTCACGCCGCCCGTGCCGGTGCTCGTGGTGGCCCCCCAGGTGGCGCCGTCGCGGCGGATCCAGGCTTCGAGCGTGAAGCTCCGCGCCCCCAGCGAGGTCTCGCCGGCCGCCGATCCCATGGTCACGTAGTCGCTCGTGCCGCTGAAGTTCAGTCCGGAGATGTTCCCTCCGACGCAGGTGTCGCTCGTGCAAGCGTTCGCATCGTCGCATTGCCCGGCGTCGGTGCACGGTGCCGGCGGCGCGTTTTCACAGCTTGCCGCCAGGCACCGGTCGGTGGTTGCGGGATTGCCATCGTCGCAATGGACATCCTCGGCGCAGCAGCCGGGGGTGGGCACGTAGGAGGCACCGCAGGATCCGCTGCTGCAGAGATTGGCCGTGCAGGCATTG
>DASTZC010000119.1 GCA_035764505.1 Candidatus Polarisedimenticolia bacterium | reverse complement strand
GACGCAACTCCCTGGTAGGTATAGGTCATCGGGCGTGGTCCCGGCAGGTAGGCGGTCCGCAGCTCCTCGATTCGAAATCCCGCATTTTGGATCAAGATGTCGATGCGGCGATTCAGATGGCAGCCGCCGCCCGCGCGCTTCCAAATGGGAGTCAGGCGGTCCTGCCAGGCCGCGACCCCCGCGTCGCGGTCGCGACCATGCTCCAGGAATAGCAGACGCCCGTCGGGCTTCAGGATGCGCCGGACCTCTTCGAGCGCGGACGAGGCATCGGGGATGGAGCAAAGGCTCCAGCTCGTGACCGCCGTGTCGAAGCCGGCGCTTTCGAGCGGGATAGATCTCTCCGCCGACTGGAGCAGGAGGTCGACGCGCAACGAGGTGCCCGCGGCCCGCTTTCGCGCCATTTCCTTGAGCTCTGGGGATGGATCGACTCCAACGATCTGCTCCACCTCCGATGAGTAAAAGGGGAGATTCAGCCCGGAACCGATGCCGATTTCCAGAACCTTGCCGCGCGCCTTCGGGATCCACTCGGCCCGCAGGCGAGCAGCATCCTTGTTGCGCATGGCCAGGTCGATGAGCCGGGGGAGAACGTATCTTGCGTAAAACCCCAAGTGGCTTCCCTCAGCTCTGCATCGTGGGGGTCCACCGGGCAGGGTCGCGCTTTGGACGGTCGTGCAGCGAGGCCGCCAGCCGCGCCAGAAGCAGCACTCCAAGAATGACGGCGTAAATGACCGGCTCTCTCAGGTCTTTCTTCACGCGCCAGATGAAATGGATGACGCCGAGGATGCCGGCTGCGTAGGCCAGCCGGTGTAGGCGCTTCCACCGGACGAAGCCGAGGCGTCGCACGGCCGCCGCCGTGGAGGTGAGAGCCAGCGGGAGCAGCATGACGAAAGCAAGGAAGCCGACGAAGATGAACTTGCGCTTGGTAATGTCGGCGAAGATCGCGCGCCAGCTCAGCGTCTGGTCGAGCCCGATGTAGGTCGTCATGTGGAGCAGGGCGTAGAAGAAGGCGAACAGGCCGAGCATGCGGCGCAGCCGGATCGGCCACGTCCACCCGAAAGCAGCCCTCAGCGGCGTGCAGGTGAGCGAGGCGATCAGGAAGACGAGCGCCATCAGGCCGAGCCGGTTGAGCGCCTCGGCGATCGGGTTGGCGCCCAGCTCACCGCGCAGGGCGCTCCAGAGCGTGGCGGCCAGCGGCACGAGCGAGCCGGTGAACACGGCCGGCTTGAGCCACGGATGCGGTACCGATCGACGCACGGCGCCGGCCACCATCAAAAGTTCCTGCGCAGGTCCATGCCGGAATAAAGGCCGGCGACCTGCTCGGCGTAGCCGTTGAAGGGAAGCGTCGGGCGTCGCTGCAGCTCGCCGATGCGGCGCTCCGTCGCCTGGCTCCAGCGCGGGTGATCGACAGCCGGGTTGACGTTGGCGTAGAAGCCGTACTCGTCGGGCGCGGCGACGTTCCAGGTCGTCCGCGGCTGCTCCTCCGTCAAACGGATCTTCACGATCGACTTGATCCCCTTGAAGCCATACTTCCAGGGCACCACCAGGCGGATCGGCGCTCCGTTCTGATTGGGCAGCGGCTTGCCGTAGAGCCCGACCACCAGAATCGCGAGCGGGTGCATCGCCTCGTCCAGGCGCAGCGCCTCGACATAGGGCCACGGGAGCACGTCGCGACGCTGCTCGGGCATCTGGCTCGGATCAAGAAGTGTGGTGAAGGCGACGTATCTGGCCCGCGAGGTCGGCTCGACCCGCTTGAGGATCGCGCCGAGCGGCAGGCCGAGCCATGGCACCACCATCGACCAGGCTTCGACGCAGCGCATGCGGTAGATGCGCTCCTCGAGCGGAGCCCAGCGCATCAGCTGGTCGATGTCGATCCGCTGGGGCTTGCCGACTTCGCCCTCGATCTCCACGGTCCACGGCCGGGGCTTGAGGGTGTGAGCGTTGGCCGCCGGATCACCCTTGTCCGTCCCGAACTCGTAGAAGTTGTTATAGGAGGTTACGTCTCCGTAGGGCGTCTGCGTCTCCGAGGTGCTGTACGGGCTGGGGCCGGCGGATTCGAACAGCTGCTTCTCCTTGATAGCGGCGCCGGCGGATGCGCGCGCCGGCGATGCCGCGGGCCGTCCCCTACGCCGCCCCTCCATGAGCCAGAGCAGGCCGCCACCCACTCCTGCGCTCGTAGCGGTAAACAGAAGAGCATTCTTGATGAATTCCCGGCGCCTCCAGTACAAAGGCTCCGGAGTGATTTCGGAGGAAGGGGGAGTTTTGCCAAGCTTGCCCATAAACCGCGCGTGCGCCCTTGGAGAGCTCCGGCGTTCATCAGGGCGTAATACGCAGCATTATAGAATCGGACTCGGTGCGTCAAGTCTTCGGTGGGAAAGCGCGCCGGCGCGAATCGCTCGCGTCCAATTGCTTCGGAGGATCGACCCGGGGATAATGACCCGCTCACCACAACATGGGGTAAGGCATGAAAACTCTGATGCTCGCGTTTCTGGCAGCCGCGGCGGCCGCGGCAGCCGCGGGAAGCGCCAAGCCGCCCGACGTAGGCGACATGGCTCCCGCCTTCTCGCTCGCCGGCTCGGACGGCAAGACTTACAATCTGTCAGATTTCAAAGGGAAGGAAGTGGTCGTCATCGCCTGGTTTCCGAAGGCTTTCACCGGGGGATGAACGGCCGAGTGCAAGTCGCTCCGTGCGAGCGGACCGAAGATTCGGGATTTCCAGGTCGCCTACTTCGCTGCCAGCGTCGATGATGCCGAAACCAACCACAAGTTCGCCGAGTCCCTGGGCCTCGACTATCCCATCCTGAGCGACCCCGACAAGAAGACGGCGGAAGCCTACGGCGTGCTGCAGTCGGGCTACGCCGCCCGCAACACCTTCTACATCGGCCCCGACGGGCGCATTCTGTTCGTGGATCGCAACGTGAACGCCGGCGCGGCGGGCGACGATGTCGCCAAGAAGCTGGCGGAGCTGAAGGTCCCACGCCGGGAGGGAGCCGCGAAGTAGGTTCTGCCGAGCGGTCCTACGAACCCAGGTTCCAGCGGACGCCGACCACCAGGCTGCGCGCCGGCATGATGTAGTATTGCGCGTCCCCCAGCTCGCTCTCGGAGACCGGCTCCCTCTGGTCGGTAAGGTTGTAGCCATCCAGGCGGAATTCCAGGTCCTTGTAGCGGTATCCCACTCCCGCGTCGAGCGTCGTGAAGGCCTCCGTGGGCGCGGTGTTGCGCTTGTTCAGGAAGCGCGTCCCCACATAGTTGGCCTGGATGCTTCCCCGCCAGGCGCGCTCCGGCGCCAAGACGAAGCCCATGAAGGCCATGTTGCGCGCCGACATCTCGAGCTGGTTTCCATCAAGCACGGTGGGAGGCGCGGGGATGGGGTCGAGCTGAGTCGTGTAGTCCGTGAAGCGCGCGTCATGCAGGCTGTATCCGACCCGCCAGCTCAGCGCCGGCTTGATTTGCCAGGCCGAAGCGATCTCTAGCCCGCGGAAGCGCTCGCTGCCGGCGTTCTCCAGCGAGGGAACTCCGCCGACGTTCTGCGAGACCACCAGGTTGTGGAAGTTCATCTGGAACGCGCTCATCTCCAGGGACAGCTTCCCATCCAGCAAGCGGCTCTTCACGCCGACTTCCACGCTCTCGGCCGTCTCCGGATTCAGAATCTCGTCTTCCGCTTCCAGCCCGAAATCGACCACCGCAGGCTTGTAGGTGTTGCGGTAATCGGCGAACAAATAGAGCGCCTCCGCTCCCTGGTGCCAGGCGGTCCAGGTCACTCCGGCATAGCCGCTGCCGCGCCATAGATTCATACTGTCGGTGCCGCCCTCGGTCGTGCCGCTGCCGAACTCCACCGCGCTGGCGTCGCGCGACTCGTCGGTGTAATTCACGCGCAGTCCCAGCTCGAAATGCCAGGTCTCCTTCGGATCCCAGCGGAACTGTCCGTACGCCCCGGCGAAATTCCGCACGTCGGTAATCTTGATGTCCGCCTGACTGGCCAGGTCTTCGCCGTCGGGGGGATTGTCGCCGTTCAGGTTCACGAAGTAATCGAAGTCGCCGCCCGAAGTCTCGCCGTGCCCATAGAGATAATCGACGCCGGTGACCAGCTGGAGCTTCCTGGCCAGCGGAAACGCGACGTGGCTGTCGAGATAGATATCGGTGATCGGCGTGTCCTGACGGAAGCCGTGGGCGTTGGGATTGACGGTTGAAACGTCCACCAGGAAGCCGCGCAGGATGTCCTGGCTCGAGTGCGCGACCGAGAAACGGCTCGTCCAGGATCCCTTCAACGCCGGCTGCTCGTAGGAGACATTCAGCGCGAAGCGATTCTCGTCGATGTGCGATCCGCCGGGATTCTGGTTGGTGTCCAGAGCGACTTCGGGCGCCAGATCCGCCCCTACGCGAACGCGCGGGCTCGCCGGATCCTGCTGCTGCCACAAGCCGTCCACGTCGAAGCGCAGCTTCCCGGACCCCGCCGGAACGACGTTCTTCCACAACAGATGCCCGCGCTGCACCTCGGTACGATCATCCTTGTAACCCGCCTGACCCAGATCGAGGCTCAGGGCCGACTGGACGGAGGCCCAGCCCGGCAGCGGCGTGCGATAGCTGGCTGAGTAGCTGCCATAGCTCCCGCCAGCCACGGAGAGGACTTTCGCCGGATCGTCCGCCTCGCGCTTGAAGACTTCGATGACCCCCACGAACGAGGTCGCCCCATAGGTGACGGGGGCGGCGCCGCGCAGCACCTCGATGTGGTCGACATCGTACAGATCCAGCGCCTGCATGGCAGGATTGAAGGCGCCCCCCCAGGGAACGCCGTCCACGACCAGCAAGTAGGCGTCGAACTCCTTGAGGCCCCACATCTCGACCACCGAGCTGGCAGGTCCCGCGTCGCCGCCGGGCGCCACGTCCAGGCCGACCGCCTGCGAAAGCGCGCCCTGAAGGTCGCGAGCACCGCGATTGACCATATCTTCGCCGCTCACCACGGTCACCGAGGCCGGCACCTCGCTGCTGGGCTCCGGGACGCGCGTCGCGATGACGGTGACCGATTCCGACAGGACGGGGGTGACCTTGATGGGTGTTCCCTGCGCCGGGGCCGAGTCGAGCCTTACAGGGGCCGTGTACTGACCTCCCGCGAGGAGGACGCGCAGCTCGCAGGGAAACGTCGGGTCGGGCTCCCAATGGAAGCGTCCCTCCGCATTGGTGCGTGTGGTTCCTTCGACCCCGGTAATCGAGACGGTGGCTCCCACGGCGGGCGCTCCGTCGGGGAGCAGGACCTGGCCGTCGAAGGCGAGGGCGGGGAGGGCGCAGAGCACAAGCAGACCTACGGTGGCGGTGGCTTTCTGGAGCATGACCGTCTTTCGCTCGATGTCGCTTTCGAGATTCGATCCTGGGGAGTGGGCATTATTCAGGAGGCGTCAAGGTCGAGTCAAGAGCGGCAATACTCGGCTGGCGTGGGTCAGAGGGCAGGAAGAGCGTCGGGAGAATCCGGACTGCCGGCGGGGGACAATGCGGCTGGAAGCGGGAAATGTCGAAAAACCGCGCCGGGAGGGGGCCGTGAAGTATCCGGGGGGATCGCGGCCGCGGCCCCCTCGCTCGGGGCGGTGTCGAGGTCAGATTAGGTGTGGGACTTTGCGTGAGCCTGCGTCTTGGCGTGCGCCTGTGACTGGAGCTCGCCCTTGATCTGCTGGTACTTCTTCCACTGATCCGGGTTCAGGACATCCTTCAGGTCCTTGTCGCGCTGCTCTTGCGCGGCCTTAATCTTGGCCTGGCGATCCTCGCGCGTCGATGCCTGGACCGCGGTGTCGGTCGACTTGGCCGTGCGCAGGTTGATCTCTTCCACCTTCGGGACCTGGTCTTCGCTCAGATTGAGCTTCTCCTTCATCCTCTCCGTCAGGCGGTGCGCACGCTCTTCGGCCGGTGGCATGGTGTGCTTCGGCGCAGTGGCCTGTGGCTTGGCGGTTTCGGCGGGCATCTTCGTCTCGTCAGCGGCACGGGCGACGGGACCGGCAAGAGCGAAGCAGACCAGGCATGCGGCAGCGGCTTGGAGCGGGGACGGGCGGTACGACATACAGTTTTTTCCTCCTACTAGCGTCAGGTTAAGGGTACTCATCGTACCCCTGCTTTTTCCGTGAAACGAGAGCTGCCGCCGGCAAGCTTAACGCCAGATTTCAGGGGCTCCGACGTGTCTCTGGAATGGCGGCAACCGCGCCTTTTCGAAGACCCTTTTCGCCAGCGTGATATTCTCTGGCCCCAGAGAGGGCTTGACACCATGAAACCCCCAACCGGAAAGAAGCTGGGACACTACCGGCTGCTCGAAGAGATCGGGCGAGGCGGGATGGGCGTGGTGTATCGCGCGCTGGATACGAAGCTCGAGCGCGAGGTGGCTCTGAAGGTCCTGCCGAAGGAGGCAACGGCCGATCCGGAGCGCCTGGAGCGCTTCCGGCGCGAGGCCAGGGCGGTCGCCGCGCTCAATCACCCGGGCATCGTCACCATTTACTCGGTAGAGGAGGCGAAAGGAACTCACTTCCTGACGATGGAGCTGGTGAGCGGGAGTGCCCTCGAGGAGATGATTCCCGCCTCGGGGATGAGCCAGGAGCAGATCTGCAGGATCGGCATCCCACTCGCGGAGGCGCTGGCGGCGGCGCACCAGCGCGGCATCGTCCATCGGGATCTCAAGCCTGCCAACATTGTCGTGACCAGCGACGGCCGGCTCAAGGTGCTCGATTTCGGCTTGGCCAAGCTGCTTTCCTCGAGCGAATCCGTGGGAGAGGGAAGCGCTCCGCCGACCCGGACCCTGGCGACCGGCGAGGGCAAGGTCCTGGGGACCATTCCTTATATGTCGCCCGAGCAGGTGACGGGGAAGCCGGTCGACGCGCGCGCCGACATCTTCTCGCTGGGCATCAT